>JAYSUY010000402.1:0-14730 GCA_043718855.1 Saprospiraceae bacterium
CCAGCGTGTTGTCCGTGTCAATGGCGATGACTCGGCCTTGCAGGGCGTTGTCGTACTCGTCCTTGTCCAATTCGTGGTGGAGACTGGCCCAGGTACCCAGGTCGCTCCAGCCGAATTCCGACGGTACGGTGTACACATTGTCGGCTTTTTCCATGATGGCAAAATCTACCGAGATGTTGGGGGTGGTGGGGTAGGCGGTGTTGATAAATGCTTGCTCATCAGGCGTGTTGTACACGTCGAGGCCTTTTTCCAATATGGAAAAAATGGCGGGCGCATGGGTAGCGTAGGCGGATAAAATGGAGGCCGCCCGCCAGACGAAGATGCCCGCGTTCCACAGGTATTCGCCCGACGAGACGTACTGCTGAGCGATGGGCAAGGTGGGTTTTTCGGCAAAGCGCAGCACCCGGCGCACGCCTGCGTCGGCCTCTTCGCCAAACTGGATGTAGCCGTAGCCTGTATCGGGGCGCGACGGCTGGATGCCGAGCGTGACGAGCGCGTCGTGGGCGGCGGAGAAGGCGAGCGCGGTGCGGATTCTTTCCAAAAACGCTTCGGGTTTCAGCACGATGGCATCGCTGGGGGCAATGACGAAGTTGGCCTCTGCATCAAGCGCGGCAAGTTTGAAGGCCGTCCAGGCGACGCACGGAGCCGTATTGTTGCGGCTGGGCTCACAGAGGACTTGCGCAGCCGTCAGTTCGGGTAATTGCTCCAAGATGAGGTCGCGGTAGGCGGCGTTGGTGACGATGTAGATGTGGCTGGCCGGGCAGATGGGCAGGAAGCGCTCGAAGGTGAGGCGCAGGAGGCTTTTGCCCACGCCGAGCATATCGAGGAATTGTTTGGGCCGGGCCTCGCGGCTGCCGGGCCAGAAGCGGCTGCCGACTCCACCTGCCATGATGGCGACGTAGGTGTGGTTTGTCAAAACGATGAAGTTTGAACGATGAACGATGAGGGTTGATGCCGTAGGACGGTCAGTGTCAGGCCAAATCCGTTGTGCCCAGTGGTGGGTCGAAGGTATATTTGCCATCCCTTCGCAGGGGCCTGTGTATCAGAGGTGCTTATCCCGTTGTAAGTTTGTACAGCGTGTTGCAAATGGCGGTCGGCTTTCCGACGGAGCAGATGGTACGAAATTCCCAAGCCTACCGATGCGCCGAGTCCTGCTAAAAACATGATGCCCAATTCTTTGTCACTTTCTCCTGTCAAAGATGAAAGCAGCCAGAAGGAACCTGCTGTCCCTGTAAAGACTTCGCTGGCCATTAACCCTGCATAACAACCGCCAGCCCCCCATTTCGTCTGCCGATAACGCCGAAAGTCATTCATAGCCAACGGGTTAGCATTTAGATAAGGCCGGAGGTGCCTGCCTAAAAAACCAGCCCGCTGCCAGCGATCGCTCGGTGTTGTGCGAAAATAAATCAGGTCGTTGGGCGACGAAGACAGACCAAAATTCTTGGCGGACACCTCCTTTCGATGGAAAAGGTTGCCCTTGCCCAACTCAATCTGTTGCCCTGTCACGTCTTTGGCAAACAGAGCGGATACGAGAAGTAGAAAAATCAAGCGCATGGATTCAGATTTTATACTTCACCTCCTCGTAAACCGCCTGCACACCTTCCTCCAACCCAATCTTGGCTTTCCATCCAAAACCGTGCAACTTGCTCACATCCATGAGTTTGCGCGGCGTGCCGTCTGGCTTGGTCAGGTCGTGTTCGATGCCGCCTTCGTAGCCCACCGTGCGGCTGACCAACTGAGCGAGTTCCAGAATCGAGAGGTCGTGGCCCACGCCGATGTTGACCAAGCCAGGCTCGTCGTAGTGCTGCATCAGGTAGCAGCAAGCGTCGGCGAGATCGTCCACATGGAGGAATTCGCGGCGCGGGGTGCCGCTGCCCCAGATGGTGACGGCGGGCAACTGGTCGCGCTTGGCCTCGTGGAAGCGGCGGATCATGGCGGGCAGCACATGGCTGTTCTGCGGGTGGTAGTTGTCGTTGGGGCCGTAGAGGTTGGTGGGCATCACGCTCACGAAGTTGCAGCCGTACTGCGCCCGGTAGGCATCGCAGAGTTTGATGCCCGTGATTTTGGCGATGGCGTAGGGTTCGTTGGTCGGTTCGAGCAGGCCAGTGAGCAGCGCATCTTCTTGGAGCGGCTGCGGAGCCATTTTGGGGTAGATGCAGGAGGAGCCGAGGAACATGAGTTTGGTCACGCCCGACTGGTAGGCCGAGTGGATCACGTTGGCCTCGATCATCAGGTTGTCGTACAAAAACTCGGCGCGGTAAGTGTCGTTGGCGAGTATGCCGCCCACTTTGGCTGCCGCCAAAAAAACGTGCTGCGGTTTTTCTTTTCTAAAAAACTCGCTGACTTCCAACTGGTTGCGCAGGTCGAGTTGTTTGGAATCGGCCATTGCGAAGTTGTCGAAGCCTTCGGCTTGCAGCCTACGGATTATGGCGGAGCCGACCATGCCGCGATGGCCTGCGATGTAAATTTTGTCCGTTTTTTGCATCAAATAAATGAATGGAGAAAGGGGCAAAGTTACCCTCCTCACGAAGTTTTTTGTCTCAGTGTTGCACCACGATTTTGAAACTGATCTGGCCCACCAGCAGGGTGTACAGCCCGTTGGGCAGGTGTGCCACAGAAAGCGACGCAGCTGTTTGGCCACTTGGCCACGCGCCTTCCATCGTGTTTTTTCCGGTAAAATCGAACAGCCGCCATCGCCCCTCGCTGCCGAAGCCGTTGGGCGCGGAGATGTCCAACAGGTCGTTGGCAGGGTTGGGGGAGATTTTGATGCCTGGGCTTTCAGGGTCTGTAACGATGCTCGTGAACTTGGCAGCGTGACAGAAATGGTCGTCCGCGTGGTTCTGGTCGGGTCGCTCGTCGGGCGCGGCCGTCCAAAAGCAGAGTTGGGTGGGCAAGGGCGATTGGTTGCTTGCCCAAATGTCCCCGAAATCCACCCAAGTGGACTCACTTGGGTGTAGGTTCAGCCCCTCGTAGAGATGCTGATAGGTCGGGAAAATGTAGCAGATGCCTGTAGAGTAGTCGCGGCCAAAGCGGATGTTGGCAAACACCCGTTGGAGCACAGTGTCGCCTTTGTTGGTGATTTGCAGGCGAAAGTTGCCGCCTTTGAGCGTGTACAGCCGTCTGATTTCGCCAAATATGCTTAAAACGTGACTGGCTGTGTCCACAGGCGACTGCTGCTCGACCGCTGTAATGGCTGCGTTGTACACAGGCCCCGATGTGACCGGAGCCATGCCCTTGAACGTGCGCACCCAGCAGTACGAAGCATCCCAGTAGCCGAACAAGTTGGAAACCCCATAGTACTCCTCGCCAGCCAATGCAATCGAGTCGCCGCGCACGGCGATGGACTGCACCCTGAGTCGAGCCTCAGCGATGGTCAGTTGACTAAGCGTCTGACCCAGCCAATCAGTTTTGCGCAGGCTACTTTTCTCCGTGCTGTAGTTGTACTCCAGTAGGTAAACCCCGTTGGTGCCTGGTTGGATTTGCTGGACATAGCCGGTTGGGGTCAAAGTCTCGTAATCAAGACCAGCATTGATCCGCGCCAGCCATTTGTCGGCGTTGTTGATGGAGCCTGTGGCCGTGTAAAACCAGCCTTCTGGAGACACCTCCAGCCCTGTGTGAAACACGTCTGGATAGTCAGCCGATTTGCTCATCTGGTACTGAAAGCCAGCGGGTGTGGGTGTTTTTTTCCAGTATTGAAAGTCGGGCGTACCTACTGCCATGAAATCTTCCTTGCCTGGTATGAAAGCAATTTCATAGAGTGACTGGTTGTCGATGGCGATGGGCGTGTTTTCCAAAATCTCGCCTGTAGCGGTACTAATTTTCAGCATTTGGTTGTAAGTCCGGCCCATGATGTTGCCATCGGAGGCCAAATGGAGAGACTCCATTAGTTCGCTGAAAGTACCGTTGGGCGCAAACTTCCATGCTTGGCTTCCATCGGGCCTGATTTTTTGCAGCATATTGGGGGTTCCGAACACATCACACCCGCCTGAAATAGTCAACACAGCAAAGCCTCCATCGGGCAGAGGAAGTAAATCCACAGCCCGGCTCACTTCACTTGGCAGCACGTCCAATGTGACCTTCATCTCGATGGAGCCATCGTGCCGAAGCACCATCAGGAAAAGAGAATCTTGGAAAAACCAGTTCAAGTCCGGGGTTGTGCCACCCAGCACGACCCAACGGTCGTTGCCTATGGGCTTAATCACGGAGGGGTAAGTCGTAAACCCAAACCCATACGAGCGGTCGTGGATTTGAGCAAAACCAGAGAGCGGCAGGAGGCCGAAGGCCAGCAGGAGCAGGAAGTGGTGTTTCATGTCAGAGCGTGTTGAGCGTGAGTGATGATTTTTGCACACAAACTTACGCGGCATGGCAGAGCCAGTTCGGGGAAAAGGTCAATGTGCTACTTTCTGGCAGCCAAACCCCGCTCCAAATCACTCGCCACCATCTCCCGCACCATCTCCTCCAGCGTGTAGCGCGGCTCCCAGCCCAGCAGATTCTTGGCCTTCGTCGCATCGCCGATGAGCAGTTCCACCTCCGCCGGGCGGAAGTAGCGCGGGTCAATCGCCACCACCTCTTGGCCTACTTGGAATTGAAAATCAGGGTTTTGGGTGGATGCTACCACGCCGACTTCACTTTCTCCCGTACCGGAAAACGCCAACTCCACACCCAACTCCCGGAACGCCATGCGCACAAACTCCCGGATTCGGGTAGTGCGCCCGGTAGCCAGCACAAAGTCGTCGGGCGTGTCGTGCTGCAAGATGCGCCACATACCCTCCACATAATCCTTCGCGTGGCCCCAGTCGCGCTGCGCGTCGAGGTTGCCGAGGTAAATTTTGGGTTCTAAACCCAGCGCGATGCGGGCGGCGGCGCGGGTGATTTTGCGGGTCACGAAAGTCTCGCCGCGTATGGGCGACTCGTGGTTGAACAGGATGCCGTTCGAGCAGAACATCCCGTAACTCTCCCGGTAGTTCACCGTGATCCAGTAGCCGTAGAGTTTCGCCACACCGTAGGGCGAGCGCGGGTAAAACGGCGTTTTTTCCGACTGCGGCACCTCCTGCACCAGCCCGTAGAGCTCCGAAGTGGAGGCTTGGTAAAACTTCGTTTTTTGCGCCAGCCCCAAAATTCTGATGGCTTCCAGCAGCCGAAGCACCCCCAGTCCGTCGCCGTTGGCCGTGTACTCCGGGGTCTCGAAACTCACCTGGACGTGGCTCTGCGCACCGAGGTTGTAGAGTTCGTCGGGCTGCACCTCCTGCACGATGCGGATCAGATTGGTCGCGTCGGTCAGGTCACCGTAGTGTAGGATGAAATTGCGGTTGTCGATGTGCGGGTCTTGGTACAGGTGGTCAATCCGCTCGGTGTTGAACGATGACGACCGCCGCTTGATGCCGTGTACGATGTAGCCTTTTTTCAGCAAAAGTTCTGCTAAGTAGGCACCGTCTTGGCCGGTGATGCCGGTGATGAGAGCAACTTTCAAGTGCTAAGTGGTGAGTGGTGAGTGGTGTATTTGAGTAGCAAATGTAGCGGCTTTCAAGGTTTTGATTGGCTGGCAAAGTTATCGTTCAGCCACTACCTCCCGCAGCACCTCCAGCATCTTCGCAGCCAGAGTACGTCGGTCGAAATCGGCTGCCAGCCGGGCGCAGCCCGACTGGCATTTTTGGTAAAAATCGGGGTCGCGCAGCCGCTCCATAGCCGCCAAAAAGGCTGCCTCATGCTCCGGCTCGAAACAAATGCCAGCCCCGTACTGCTCCACTAGGGCCTTTGCCTCGCCCTCCACGCCCAGCAGGATGGGCCGCTGCATGGCTGCATTTTCAAAAATTTTAGAAGGCAGCACCGTCTTGAACGTGTCTGACTTTCGCAAATTTACCAATGTCACATCGCTCAGCGCGATGTAGCGCAGCACCTCGCTTTTTGGCACTGAAGGCAGCAACGTTACGTTTCGCAGGTTTTCTTTTTCTTTGAAAGCCAACAAGTTGTCGCGCTCAGCACCATCGCCCACCAGCAGCAGGTGTATGGCGGGCGGTAAGTTTCGGGCGCAGCGCAACACAAAGTCCAGCCCGTGCGCCATGCCGTGCGTGCCGAGGTAAGTCACCACAAATTTGCCCTCCAAACCCAATGCCGCTACCAGTGCGGGGTCTTTGGAGCAAGGTTGATACCGATCGAGCAGCGCCCCATTTTTCACTACCGTCACTTTTTGGGGAGTAATGCCGCGCCCCACCAGATTTTCCTGAAATGAATCCGTCACCACCACCACCCGCGCCGCTTGGCGGTACAGGAAAATCTCGAGCCGCTCCAACCATCGAAAAGCCCGCCCCTCGCCGCGCATCGCCCCCACTGCCCTGATGCTCTCCGGCCACAGATCGCGCACCTCCATCACCCATTTTTTGCGCTTCCAGAATGCCGCCCACCAGCCACCGAGTGCCGTGAAAAACTGCGGCGACGTAGCCACGATAATGTCTGTTTGGATAAAAAAAGCGGCCAGGCTCCCCATCAGCGCAAAACTCAGGTAGTCCAAAATTCGCTTCGCAAAACCCTCATTGGCAGTGATGTACGTCCAAACGCGAATCACCCGGATGCCCTCCATGTCTTCTCGCTGCCACAGCCAATTGCGGTAGCCCGCGTGTACCCGGCCCTGCGGGAAATTGGGGGCACCCGTCACCACTGTCACCTCCGCGCCCGCTCGCACCCACTCGCGGCAATGCTCGAAAGTGCGCGTCGCCGGGGCGTTCACTTCGGGGGGGAAATTGTCGGTGAGGAAGAGAACTCTCAGGGAACGATGAAGTATAAACGATGAACGATGAACTGGCACGGCACTGCCAGATTTAGTGGCGGAGTGGAGGTTCGACTTTGAGTCGAACCTCCACTGAGTCCGTCCCTGCCGCGAGCAGCACCCATGTCTCCAATTTTTCAGAAAACTCCACCACCGCTTTGGTGGCCGGGCGGCGCAAGTTGAAGCCCTCCGCGTAGTCGTACTGCTCCAAAATTATTTTTGAAAAACCGCTGAAAGTCAGCACGTTGCCGCCGCACACGAGGCGGTCGTTTTCCAGCAAAACGTGTACGTCAGGGTGGAAGTGGAAGTGGGCGCGATAACTGTACCTCGGAATGTTATTCCGGGGGGCTTCGCCCGGAATAACATTCCGGGGTACAACAACATCCAAAATTCGCACCTCCGTCTCCGAACACTCCCACCGCCGCACGTGCCGCAGCCCCAACCAGTCATAGCCTGTGTGCGCAGCCTCCAGAAAATCGTGTCCGCTTGCCACCACCACCGCCCTCGCTCGCCGCGCCACCCGAAATCCAGCCCAGATTTCGGACTGCTCCCAGTCGCCGATTTGCACCGTGTTGTGCGCAGCGGTGCCGCGCTCACGCTGGCGGTGTTCGTCCTTTTCGTAGGTCGAAATGCCCGTGTTCACGAGGAACGGCTCGCCGCCGATGTGCATCTCAAAACTCAGCGTGTCGCAGTGCGCATGGCCAGGCTGGTAGTCCGGGCCAATGTCACCCGCGTCAGCAATCAGTTCGTAATCAGGGCTTTGAAACTTGTAGTAATCGCTCGGAGGACGTTCGGGGTCATAAGACCCGCGCACGGCGGGCAGCGATGGGCCAGCGGGCAGAATGCCGAGCCGTTGGGCGTATTCCTCCAACTGCTGAGTCGTCGGCGCGATGCCACGTGTAGTGTCATTGAAGCGGGCGGTATCACCATTGCGGAAAGTCATGGTGTGCAGCCAAGCCAGCATCCGGGCTGCTGTTGTCGCCAAACTTCCAGGAAGTTTTAAACTTCCAGGAAGTTGAGGCACGGCGTTGTTTTTCAACAGATTGTAAGCATCCAGCACCCGGTGCAGTATCGTCTGGTGGTACATGGGGCTGCGCTCAAAGTGGCCGCCGTCGGGCAGGATTTGCTCCCGGAGTTCGGCGCACAAGATTTTTTCAGCCAACCGGAAAAGTCGCTCGTCGCCGTAGCGGCAGGCTGCGAACAGCAGGGCAAAGCCATTTTCCAGCAAGTGGTTGCCCAGCAGGTGGTACTCCAAGTTGTCGGCAAGGATGTGGGCTTGGGCGTAGAGGGCCTTATCAAGTGAGGGTTGAGGGTTGAGGGGCGAGGGGTGAGCAGACAAAAACTTCACCCAGTTGATGATGCGCAGCGAAGTCGGGTACGGCTCCAAGGCAGTGGGCGTATCGGGCAGTTTTTCCACAAAATCGAGCATCAAGCGGAGGCCATCACCAGGGTCGAGGTCGGGCTGATGTAGGCAGTCGAAGTAGTGCAGGTTGTACTGCCAGAGTTTGCCTTGCGTGGTGCAGTCCCAGTCGGTTTTTTCAGAAAAAACTTGCTCCACGTTGAGGAACCGAAAGCGGTTTTCGGCGGGCTGCCAGGTGGCGTAGGCTGGGATAAACTCCTGAAAGCCAAGCGAAACAACAGCGAGCGGCTCCGTCGCCAGCGCATATCGAAACCCCGTTAGCCGCCGCCATTTTTTTCGCAAAAAATAAAAAATCCGGTAGCGGATTTGCACCGGACGGAGGTAGCGGATGGTATGGAAGTAGCGCAAAGTAAGGCCGATTGTTGGTCGGCTAATCAGTTGTGCCGACTAACAGTCGGCGTTACACCATGTTCCCGCCCGCAGCGACTCCACCGCCGCCAATGCAGCCCGACTCGTGTTCAGCAGGCTCTCGAACGGGATGGGCGCAGGGCCGCCCGTGCGCAGACTTTCGAGCCACTGCGCGAACTGCTCGCGGTGGCCCTTGTCTAATCGCTCGCCCCAATTGGGCAGCCAGCGAGTCTTGTTTTTAAATCCAAAAAAGTCCACTTTACGGAAATTATCAATCACCGCCGTTCGGCCCTGACTGTGGACTTCTACGCGCTCCTTCGGGTAGGCTTTCGAGCCGTTGGCGAAGTAATGGACGGTGCCTCGGCTACCGTTTTGAAGTTCGAGCAAGATGGTAGCATTGTCCGAGTTGTCGGCAGGGTAGGGGCCAAGCGCGGACATCAGCACCCGCTCCACCGGGCTGTCGGCGAGGTAGGCGATGAGGTCGATCAGGTGGCAAGCCTCGCCGATGATGCGCCCGCCGCCGAGCGCCAAGTCCTGCGTCCAGTGGCTGGGCGGGATATGGCCGACGTTCATCGTGGCCACGATGTTCATGGGGCCGGGAGCAGGGCCGAGGGCTTTTTTTACCTGCTGCGTGTAGGGCGAAAAGCGGCGGTTGAAACCCACCATCAGCGACTTGCCGGAGGCGGCGTAGGTTGCCTCGATTTGACTCAACTCACTGTGGTTGAGTGCCAAAGGTTTTTCCACAAAAACGTGCTTCCCGGCTTGCAGGGCCTCCACCACCTGCACGGCGTGTGCGTTGTGGCGGGTGGTGATGAGCACCGCCGTCACCTCCGGGTCAGCGAGGATGTCGCGGTAATCGGTGGTGGAGCGGGCGATGCCATGCTTGCGGGCGAGCAGGGTGCCGCTCAGGCCCTTCGCGCTGGCGATGTGCTTCATGTTGGCCCCCAACTTTGCCAGCACGGGTACGATGGTGGAGGCGGTGAAGTTGCCCGCGCCGATGATGCCGAGGACCGGATGGGACGCGGATGGGGTGTGTGATGGGAACGCGGATGACGCGGATAGAACGGATTGACGCGGATTTTTGGGACGTGCTGTGATGTCAGACGAAGCCTCGTATTTCATCAGCGAAGCAATGCTTCGGCTGTTCGAGAGGTCGTTGTATATTTTTTCAAAGTCCACAAAATAGACTACTTCGGTGATGAGCGATTTCACCTGCAAACGCCCAGTAGCGATGGCCGTCAGCACCGCCTCGAAGTTGCGTTGCTCTGTCCAGCGCACAAAGCCGATGGGGTAATCGTGGCCGCGCTGCTCGTAGGAGTCGTCGTAGCGGCCCGGCCCGTAGGAGCAGGAGACTTGGAACGTGAGTTCTTTTTCAAAAAAATCGCTGCGCTGGATGTCCAGCCCGACCACGCCCACCAGCACGATGCGCCCCCGCTTGCGGCTCATGCGGGCGGCTTGCGCGATCACGTCGTTGCTTTTGGTGGAAGCCGTGATGAGTACCGCGTCGGCCCCGATTCCGTTGGTCAGGGCGGTGACGGCCTGCACCGGGTCGGTGCCGTCGGCCACACAGATGGCGTGTATGCCCCAGGTTTTTGCCAACTCAACTTTCTGGTTATCAAAGTCTAAGCCGATGACTGTGCAGCCGTTGGCTTGCAGCAGTTGGGCGGCGATGAGGCCGATGAGGCCCAGTCCAGTGACCACCACCGTCTCGCCAAACGTGGGCTGTACCAGCCGGATGCCCTGCATGGCGATGGCTCCGATGACGGTGAACGCGGCTTCGTCGTAACTCACGCCGTCGGGGATGCGGGCCACCAAATTTTGCGGAACGCTGACCACCTCGGCGTGCCAGCCGTTGCTCGCCACGCGGTCGCCGACGCGCAGCCCGGTCACGCCTTCGCCGACCCCGATCACCTCGCCCGCGTTGCAGTAGCCGAGCGGCAGCGGCTCGCCGAGTTTACGAAAAACGGCCTCCAACGTGGGTTGAAGGCCGTCTGTCTTGATTTTATCCAGCACCTGCTTCACCTTTTCAGGCTGCTGGCGGGCCTTGTCGAGCCAGTTGGCGCGGCCAAACTCGACCAGCATCCGCTCGGTGCCGAGGCTCACGAGTGTGCGGTGGGTTTTTATCAACACCTGACCGCGCTGCACCATCGGCACGGGGACTTCGATGAGGCTGGTGCGGCCGGTTTGGAGGTCTTGGATGAGTTGAAGCATCAGGTAGCAGGCTCTCTTTTGCGGAAAATTATTTCTTCGTCGGCTTGCTTAAATTCAACGTTGAACTGGTCAAACACGATTTCTCGGCCCAAGATGATGTCTTTGGTGTATTGATTTTGCACCCAAGCAACAGGGGCTGCGAGTTCGTGACCATCAATCGTGAAAGATATTTGTCGGAGTGCGTAAGAAATCACGCCGCCTATGCCGGCTGCATTTTTGAAAATCTCACCCTCTGCTACTTGAAGGCCCAAGGCAAGGCCTATCTCGTAAGAGATTACACTGATGTCTGCTCCGCTGTCCACCAACATTTCCAATTTCATGGCTTCGTGTTGCCCAGATTACAGAATGACTGGATACATGGGCTTCCAATCACTTTTGCTGACTGGAAGCAAGCGCAGCATATTGATTTGATAGTAGTCGAAGTTTTCGGGGATATAGCAGATGTAAAAAAGCCGCCCCGTCGCTTTGGCTTCTTTTATCAGAACAGCAATGTGCTGGTGGTTGGCTACGATGCCTTTGTCATCGTGTGCGATGTACTGCCCGGCATAAGGGCGCAACTTGGAGTAGTTATCGTAAAGCCACTTTGTTTTTGCGTCTGTCACGGCGTTGTTGTTTTTAAATCTGCTACAAAAATAGCGCAAACCCCGTCAGCGAGCAAGCACCGCTGCAATGCGCTCCGCCGCTCGCCCGTCCCACAGTGGCGGCACGGTGCCGAGTTTGGCTTTTCCGTCAAAAATTTGCTGCAAGTGCGCCATAGCCGTGTCGGGGTCGAGGTCAGCGAGCAGGATGTTGCTGCCGAGTTCGACCGTAATGGGCCGCTCGGTGCTGGCCCGGAAAGTGAGGCAAGGCACTTGCAGGTAGGTGGTCTCTTCCTGGATGCCGCCGGAATCGGTCAGCACGGCAGTGGCGTTTTCCATGAGGTTCAAAAATTCAAGGTAGCCCTGTGGTTCAAGCAGTTGCAAATTCTGAATGGCGGAGAGACGCTGACTCAGCCCGAATTTTTCCATGTTGTTGCGGGTACGCGGATGCACCGGGAACACCACTTTTTGGATGGGCGCGGTGCGTTCGATCATCGTCAGGATGGCGCTCAGGCCCTCCGGCGTGTCCACGTTGGAGGGGCGGTGCATGGTCATCAGCACATAATTTTTAGGCGAAAGGCCGAGCGCAGCGGCAGCACCAAGCGCTTCTGCTTTGCGGCGGTAATGCACCAACGAGTCGATCATGCAGTTGCCCACAAAATGGACTTTCGCGTCGAGAACGCCCTCTTTGGCGAGGTTCACAAGGCCAGCGTGCTCGGTCACGAACAGGTAGTCGGATACCGAATCGGTGAGGATGCGGTTGACCTCTTCGGGCATGGAGCGGTCGCCGCTGCGGAGGCCGGCCTCCACGTGTGCGAGTGGCACGTTCATCTTGGTGGCCACGAGGGTGCAGGCTACCGTGGAGTTCACGTCGCCCACCACGAGAATGAGGTCGGGCCGCTCTTTTTCCACAATCTCCTCGAAAGCCAGCATGATGCGGGCCGTCTGTTGGGTGTGGCTGCCGCCGCCTACGCCGAGGTAGTAGTCGGGTTGGGGCAGTTCGAGTTGCTCAAAAAACACCTCCGACATTTTCGCGTCGTAGTGCTGGCCTGTGTGGACGATTTTGGACTGGATGCCCGCCGTGTGCTGGAAAGCGCGGTGCAGAGGGGCCACTTTCATGAAGTTGGGGCGGGCACCGACGATGGAGAGGATTTTCACGCTTGCTGTGTGCGTTTTTTAATACCGTATTGAAGGAAACCTACGCACACCCTCAAACGTGGAGGGGTGTAGGAATTTGATGATGTACTTCTTTTCAGTCTTGTCGGCTTCTTCCACGATGGGGCCGACACGCTTGTTGTGGGCAATTACCCCGTCTTGGCCGTTGTAAGCGATCCATTCGCCCTGGTATTTGTGGAGCGAGCGACGGTTGGCTTTGATCCATTGCTTGGCGAGTTCTTCAAACTGTGCGTCCATATTGTGTTCAATTTTTGCCCAAAGTTAGGCAGTCTTGGCCTCAGCAGTCTCCGTTTTTTCAAACACCGCAACGAACAGGTTGCACCCCATCCGCTCCGGCAGCACCACCCGCAGCCACGGGTAGCCCGCGTAGTAGCGGGTGGTTTTTAGGCGAAAACCATACGCTGCCAACTGCTTCGCAAATGCTGCTTCGGTCACCACATGGCGCACAAAACGGTAGTACGCAGGGCGGCCTGTGAGCCGAAAAACGATGCGCTCCAACTGTCGGTACACGCTGCTCAGGTTGGGCATGGAGGCGATGAAAATGCCGCCCGGCGCGAGCAGGTCGCTCACGTTTTGCAGCAGGCCCGGCAGGTCGTCCAGATACTCCAACACGCTGGACGAGATGATGGCATCTTGCTGGCCCAGAGGTATTTGACTTTCGAGTGGCAAGTTTTGACAGTAGAAATTCAGGTTGCTCAACCCCAGTTTTTGTTGCTGCGCCCGGCAGAGTGCCACCATGTTTTCCGCCCCGTCTATGCCCGTAATGCGGCAGCCTTTTTTGGCTAAATAAAAACTGAACACGCCGGAGCCGCAGCCCAAGTCGGCCACCCGGCTGCCCGGCTGGATGTGCGCATCCAGCAGCGCGGCCCACACCGCATAGCGCTCGCGGAAAGCCGGGTGGGTGCGGTACTTGTCGGCGAAGTCGGCGGCGATGTCATGGTGGAAAGTCGTGGCAGTTTGCGGCATATCAAGACAGCGTAATCCCAAAATCCTCCTCAATCACCTCCCGCACCGTGCGCCCCGAAGCGCGGGCGCGGTGCTCGATTTGGTAGATTTTGGCATCGATCAAAAATTGGCACCAGAAGCCTTGCAGCGTGTGCCATATCAGCCCCCGTTTTCCTTCCAAAAAACCGCCGCGTACTACATAGCGATAGAAAAAGTAGAGAAAAGGGCGCACAAAAAGCGGCAGTCCGACATACGCCGCCTTGTACCAGCGGAGCGGTTCGGGCGGGCCGTCTCCTGGCAAAAAACGGTGCTTCCGATTCAGCCGTTCAATCGCTTCGCGGGTAGCGTAGCCGTTGTGCTTGGCCGTCCACCAAGTCAGTTGGTTCAAGTTGTGGTCGGCCATGTCGTGTTCCAGCGGCAGGGCGCGGCCCTCGGTCAGCACCATGCGCTCGTCCATCCATTTTTGCAGCATCCGGCCTTTGCCGGTGCGCCAGATGCGCAGCAAAGTCATCGGGTAGTAGCCGCGCCGTATCCATTTGTCCATAAAATAGACTCGCATCTTCACCAGCAGCCCCGTTACATCGCTCGGCAGACTGGGCAATTTGACGCGCAGTTCGTCCAGCAGTTCGGGGAAACAATACTCGTCAGCGTCCATCCGCATCACCCAATCCGTGCTGATGGCGCAGTGGTCGAACGCCCACTGGAATTGTTTGGCTTGGGTGATGAAGGGGTTTTGCAGCAGCTCTGCGCCCAGTTCGGCGGCGATTTCCAACGTCCGGTCGGTGGAAAACGAATCCACCACCACGATGCGCTCCGCGAGCGGGCGCACGCTCTCGATGCAGCGGCGGAGGTGTTTCTCCTCGTTGAAGGTGAGGATGAGGACGGTGAGGGAGGCGGGTTTGAGCATACTCACGGCAACGGTAAGGCCAGCAGATTGTAAGGGGCGGCCTCCACTTCAACTCGCTGGGGCAACTGCTCTGCATCCAGCAGCCGGTAGCGGTGGCGAAGCAGGGTTTGGGTGACAAACGCTTGGTTTTCAATGCCTACTTCGCAGAGTATGATGGGCCTCGCGCTGCTCAACACTTTTTCCATACCCTCCAAAACCATGTGTTCGGCACCTTCTACGTCTATCTTCACGAAGTCGGGAGCGGCCAGCCAGCCCAGCACAGTGTCCAAGCGGACGGTCAGCACAGTCAGCGTCTGGCGCACCCCGCCCGTCTGCGTGGAGCCTTGCGCTTCTGCCAGAAAATTGGTGGCCCAATTCAACATCGCCGAACGCTCCCGTTCCA
>JAYSUY010000403.1:0-4926 GCA_043718855.1 Saprospiraceae bacterium
AACGTGGCCATTAGCCTCATCGGACTGCTCGACATCCTCTGTTCCTTCGAGATGAATACCTATGGAGGCTCCATCAATCGGCTCTTGGAAAATTTCGAGCGTCGCCAAAAACGCGCCGAACAATGGGGCGGCTTTGTGGAAGAACTCACCGAGATACTAAAAGACCACTTGAACGGATACCCTATCGAGCACAGTACAGAACGGATTGAACCTTTGCAGAAACAAGTCAGCGAGAACAAACTTCTCGGAATGTACGGCGTTGTGCTCGCCTGGATCGAGGCTCGACTCAACCAAACAGACTATCTCACAGAACTAAAAAAATACAACGGATAGCATGAAAATTGCACTCGCCCAACTCAATTGCCACATCGGAAACTTCGAGGGTAACCTCCAAAAAATGCTCGCCGCTGTAGAATCGGCTCGCTCACAAGGTGCGGACCTCATCTGCTTCGGCGAACTGGCCGTGTGCGGCTACCCGCCCCGCGACTTTTTGGAGTTCGATGATTTTATCAAAAAATGCTACGCCTCAGTCGAGGCACTGCAAAAAGTCAGTCACGGCATTGGCATAGTCGTCGGCTCCCCCACCCGAAATCCCGTGACCGCTGGCAAAGACCTCTACAACTCTGCCTACTTCCTCCACGACGGCCAAATCATTGGTATTCAGCACAAAACATTGCTACCTACCTACGATATTTTTGACGAGTACCGCTACTTCGAGCCAGCCACGGAGTTCCATGTCGTCGAGTTTAAAGGGAAAAAAATTGCCCTCTCCATCTGCGAAGACATCTGGAACGTGGGTAACGACAACCCGCTCTACACCATCTGCCCACTGGATGAGATGATGCCTGAAAAGCCAGATTTCATCCTCAACCTGTCGGCTTCGCCGTTTGATTACGCTCATGCTGCCGCCCGCATCGAAGTCGTGCGAGCCAACGTCCAGCGGTACAACATTCCCATGTTTTATACCAATGTGGTGGGTGCGCAAACCGATGTGGTGTTTGATGGCGGGAGTATCGTCATGTCGGCTGACGGCCAGGTTTTTGACGAAATGCCCTACTTCGAGGAGGCCCTGAAAACCTACGACCTCGCCGAGGTGCAGCGCGGCGGCCAAAGCCGCGAGCAGCCGAAGGACAAAACCCGCCTCATCCATGATGCGCTCGTACTCGGCATACGCGACTACTTCCAAAAGTTAGGTTTCAAACGCGCCATACTCGGCCTCTCCGGGGGCATCGACTCGGCAGTGACGGCCGTGTTGGCGGCCAAAGCACTCGGCCCACAGAATGTGCGGGTACTGCTCATGCCCAGCCAATTCAGCAGCGAGCACTCTGTGAATGATGCCCGCCAATTGGCCCAAAACCTAGGTATCCAGTACGATTTGGTGCCGATTTCGCCCATGTACGAAGCATTTGAGACTGCCCTGAAACCGCTGTTTTGGGCGCAGCCCTTCAACCTCACAGAGGAAAATATACAGGCCCGCGTGCGCGGCACCCTGCTCATGGCGATGAGCAACAAGTATGGCCACATCCTGCTCAATACCACCAACAAAAGCGAGATGGCCGTCGGCTACGGCACCCTCTACGGCGATATGTGCGGCGGCATCTCGGTGCTGGGCGATGTGTACAAAACCGAAGTGTACGCACTGGCGGCGTACCTCAATAACCCCCAGCACGGAGCCTCCTCCCCCCCGCCGGGGGGGCTGGGGGGGGCTGTCATCCCCCTCAGTTCCATCGAAAAACCGCCCAGTGCGGAACTCCGCCCCGGCCAAAAAGACTCCGACAGTCTACCACCCTACGAGGTGCTGGACCCGCTGCTGTATCAGTACATTGAGTGCCATCAAGGACCTAACGAGTTGATTGCCATGGGTTTCGACGAGGCCCTCGTGAAGCGGGTGCTGCGCATGGTGAACATCAACGAGTTCAAACGCGAGCAAGCGGCCCCGGTGCTGCGGGTGAGCAGCAAGGGCTTCGGGATGGGGCGCAGGATGCCGATTGTGGGAAAATATTTGTCGTGAGAAAGGTAGAAGGGAGTTATGAGGTTTAAGTTATGAGCGGCATAACTCAAACCTCATAACTCAAACCTCATAACTCAAACCTCATAACTCAAACCTCATAACTCCCCAGTCATCGCTCATAAATCCACACTTTGCGCTTCTCGTCGCCCACCGTATGCAGCAAGCGCAACTTCAATTTTTCCTTGTATGCTGGTAATACAGCCCCGGATTCTGCGCTGTCGAACAGAAGATACTGGGCTTGGGTAGAATCTCTAGTGAACACAAACGGTTTGCTTTCAGACAAATAGCCCAAGTACGGATCCGTCATGTAGTATCGCATCAGGAAGTAACTCCACACGGTATCCTGCTGCATCTGCTGCTGCTCACACCACTGTACCCCCTCTTGCCAAGTGCGGAGCATCGGCAGATACCCGGTAGATGTCTCGTTTTCCCGCAGGGGGTATTTCATCAAAAATACCTGCGATACCAAATAGGCCACCAATATTGCTGCCCGCCAGTAGGGCCGCTCTGCAAACACCTCCCACACCCACAGCATGGCAGTGAGCACAAAAGCCACCAGCGGCACCACGAGGTACCGTTCCGTTTGAAAATTGGCTGCCGTAAAAGCCAGGTACGCTCCAATAAACAGCCACATCAGGCCCATGAATTGCAGCAGTTCCGAGCGAATCGGGACGCGCCGCCACCGCTGCCAAACCACAGCCAGCAGCGCAGACACCAGCAGCACACTCCGGCCGTCGTTGAACACCAGCGTCCAGAATTGCTCAAAAAAGTTGCTGAAAATTTTGCCCGCATCGCGCACCATCATGCCCGTATGCTCTGGGAACAGCCACCAGCCGCGCACCGTGTATTGCCAGTAAAACCACGCCAGCACCACCAACACAGGCAGCGCCAGCACCGCCGCATCCTCCCAAAAAGCACGGCCCAGCCCTCGGTGCCGCCACAAGGAAAAGGCGAACAGAGCCGCCACAGTCGCCACGCCCGATTCTTTGGTAAAAAGCAGCAACACACACCACAGCACCGTCAGCCCCATCTGTTTTTGAAAAAAACTCCACAAAGCCAGCATCGAAAACAGCGCGACCATCATTTCCGGGTACAGCCGCGCCGATAGCACGAAGAACATTTGACTCATCAGCAGAGCCGCCAGCACCGCCCCGGCAGCCCATACGCCTGACATCTGGCGTGCGATATGCCACACCGATCCGGCGGTTATCACACTCACAATTAGTGCGAACAGGTGGCCGTAAAACAATTGATTGTCAGTAACTTGTAGCCAAGCCGCCGCACTGGTGTAGAACAGCAGCGGATGCCCGCGCGAGAGTTTGGGCTCGAGCGCAGCAGGCGAAATACTCAGTTGCTGTTGCGCAAAATGGTGGATGGCGTGTCCATAAGACCACGCCTCGTCCCAGAAATATGGGTGCGATAGCCAACTGAACTTGAGGGCGCAGAAGGCCGCCAACAGCAGGAAGAGAGGGAGAAAATTTTTCAACGATGAATGAGAAACGATGAATGAGGGGCAAATGTATCACGTCATTCATCGTTCCTCGTTCATACTTTATACTTCATAATTCCTCATTCATACTTCATCGTTCAACACCACGACTTTCCCGGTCGTCGTCCCCGTTTGGAACAGCCGCAGTGCGTCGGGTAGTTTTTCAAAAGGAAAAATGTGGCCCACGTGCGGCGGGGCCAGCGCGAGCGCATCCAATTCTTGCAGCAACCGGTGCAGCAGTTCGGCCCGTTCGTAAAGCCAGATTAGGTTGAAGCCCAACACCGCCCGGTTCGTTTCGGGCAGGCGTTGCGGGTCCACCTTCGGGCGTGTCAGCCAAGTGCGCAGCAGGTGCCAGCGGTTGGGGCGGTCGCCGGGCCGAGCATACCGGGCCGAGCCAAATACCACCACCCGACCCATCGGAGCCAACATCTCGAATGGAATGCTGAAATATCGCCCGCCCACACTGTCCAGCACGAGTTCAAGCGGGCGGCCATCCAGCGCATTTTTCAGTTGTGATTCAAAATCTTCGCCCCGCACAATCACTCGGTCGTAGCCCTGCTGCTTTGCGAAATCCACCTTTGCCGCACTACCCACCGTGCCGATGGTGAAGCAGCCGTAAGCCTTCGAAATCTGCAAGGCTTGCAAGCCCACGCCACCTACCGCACTGTGAATCAGCACATTTTGACCACGCTGCATCGCGCCGAGCGTGAGCATGGCGTAGTACGCCGTGAGGGTTTGTACCAAGTAAGCCGCCCCCTGCTCATAGCTCCAAGCCGCAGGCAGCGGGATGGCGTAACGGGCATCAATGTTCAAGTGAGTGGTGTAGGCCCCGAAGCGCGTCACGCCCATCACCCGGTCGCCGGGCTGGAGGTGGGTGACGCCGCTGCCGACTTTTTCCACCGTGCCAGCGTACTCCAAACCGGGCGTAAATTCACCTTTTGGCGTAGCCCCGTAGAGGCCCCAGATGGCAAACACGTCAGCAAAATTGAGTCCGATGGCTAGCACGGCGATGCTCACTTCGCCCGGAGCAGGGTCGGGAAGATCGAAATTTTGGGGTTTTAGGTCGGCAAGGTTGCCAGCGTGGAGGGTGTAGCGAGTGGGCACGATAGGAATGGAGAATTGAAAATGGAGAATGGAGAATGGAGACGGGGCACTTAGGAACGTGTAAACAATAACTTATCACTTTCGGCTGCTTCTTTTCACCTCATACTGCCCATCTTTTTGTTTAAATAGCCCCACTATTCGCGCAAAAAGATAGTTGTCTGAGGCAAAAAGAACCTACCCAAAAGTAACAAGTTATTATTTACACGTTCCTTAGAGCCTATCCGATAAATCGTGCTGAGGCTGGAAGTCTTGGATTTTGAAATCAGGCAAGGCAAATTTTTTGGGCGTAGCGGTGTCCTACGGTCAAAAAATTTAACGCTGC
>JAYSUY010000404.1:0-14719 GCA_043718855.1 Saprospiraceae bacterium
GCGGCTTTTGCCCCGGTTTTGCAAGCACTGAGAAAAGAGGTGGTGGCAGCGGCAATGCCGAAAAGGAGGCCGGTTTTGAGAAAATCTCGTTTTTGCATAACTGATGGAATTTAATCGCCCGCAGATTTCGCAGATTTTAGCAAAAAGGCCTGCCTTTCGGGTAAGTCTTCTGCGTAAATCTGCGAAATCTGTGGGAGATGGTAGGTAGTTGCGAACGGTGAAAAATTGGACGCAGCAAAATTCCCCCTTTTCTCGGTTGTGCAGCGGGTTATTTTTGGGGGAGCATTGGAGGTGCTAGATTTTGATTCACCTGCCGGATGCGCCACTAGCAACAAAAAAGGCCCTCCGTGTGGAGAGCCTTTCGTTTTTCTTGCGAGGGCAAGGCGATAAAAGAAAACATCATGAGATTAGATAGAAGACCAATCAAAAGCGAGAACCGTGCCGGGTTTAGTTAAAAATGTCGACCAGCAGGCTTTTTTTAACGGCTTCTATCTCCCTCCTCATCAATCTTCTCCAAATTGCAAACGCCCGAACTTCAAACTCCGAACTTCAAACTATTTATCCCCACGCCCGGTCGCCCTTTTTGTACGCTATCGTCTCGTAGCGGCCCGGTATCTCCACATGGCGCAGTGCTTGAGTAGCACCGATTTCGGAACTGAAATAGCCCCACAGCACCAAGTCCTTGATGACCCGGAAGTAGTGGGTCGGCTCTCCCGATTTTTTCCGTTTTTGATAGTCCAGTTGCTCCTTGTCAAGCGCGTTGAGCAAAGCTGTGCGCTGGGCCGGAGTGCATTTCTGGAATGCGTTGCCGTTGGCTTTTTCACTGGCGGCTTGCAGGGTGACGAGGCCCTCCATGAAGCGCTTTTGCTCGTCTGGCTCGTAGCAGTCGCTGACCATGACGGCCATAAACTGCCCAACTTTGGCGGCCTTCGCGCCGGGTGTGTTGGTGGTGGGGACAATGGTATCGGCGATTTCGTTGAGCAGCCGAATCTGCTTTTTATCAAAAAGGCCTATGCCTTTTGCGTCAGGGCCGTTTTCGAGCGCATCCCAGTCCACATTTTTAGCAAAAAGGCTGTCGGCACCGATGAGGGTTCCGCCGAAGAGGACGGCGGTGCGCTGGAGCATATCTCTTCTATTCATGTTGCAAGTTGTTGATTTGCTGAATGTTGATGGTTAAATCTTCGTGTTTTACAGGTCTCCGCGTTTCAGGGCTTGCACCGCGTAATCCGCTGCCCGCGCCGTCAGCGCCATGTACATCAGCGAGGGGTTGACGCAGGAGGCCGAAGTCATGCACGAACCATCGGTGACGAACACGTTGCGCACGTCGTGCATTTGGTTCCATTCGTTGAGTACCGAAGTTTTGGGGTCGCGGCCCATGCGGGCGGTACCCATCTCGTGAATGGCCATGCCGGGGAACGAGCCGTTGTCCCAAGTGCGCACGTTTTTCAAGCCGCTGGCTTCGAGCATCTCGGCAGCGTCGGCCATCATGTCCTTGCGCATCCGGTACTCGTTGTCCTTTAGTTCGCAATCGATGGAAAGCACATACTGCCCCCACTTGTCCTTTTTGTTTTTGTCCATCGTGACCTTGTTGGAGTGGTCGGGCAGCATCTCGCCGAACCCGGTCATGCCCATCGTCCACTTGCCCGGCTCGGTGAGCGCATCTTTCATGGCTGCGCCGATGCCCAGTTCGGCCACGTTGCGCTGCCAACCTTCGCGGCTGGCCCCGCCCTGGTAGCCGAAGCCGCGCAGGTAGTCGCGCTTGTCGCCGAAGAAGTTGCGGTAGCGCGGCACATAGATGCCGTTGGGGCGGCTGCCATAGTAGTATTTGTCGTCGTAGCCCTCCGCGTCGGCACTCGCGCCGCAGCGGAAGTGGTGATCCATCAGGTTGTGGCCCAGTTCGCCGCTGCGGTTGGCTACATCTTCGGGCATACTGCCCATCGCCACCGAGTTCAGCAGCAGGTGAGTAGAACCCAGCGTGGAGCCGCATACAAAAATTACTTTCGCCTCGTATTCAATGGTTTGCATCGTCTCAGCATCGATCACCAAGACACCTCTGGCTTTCTTCGTGTTTTTGTCGTACAGGATTTGCGACACGATGGAGAAGGGCCGTAGCGTCAAATTGCCCGTCGCCACAGCCGCTGGCAGCGTGGACGACTGGGTGCTGAAATACGCCCCGAACGGGCAGCCGAGGCTGCACTTGTTGCGGTACTGGCAGTTGGCGCGACCGTTGTACGGCTCCGTCAGGTTGGCTGCGCGACCGATGATGAGGCGGCGGTGCTCGTACTTGGCTTTGATGCGGGCGGCCACGTCTTTTTCCACAATGTTGAGGTTCATGGGCGGCAGAAATTTGCCATCGGGCAGTTGGGGCAGCCCCTCCAGCGAGCCACTGATGCCAGCGAAGGTTTCCGCATAGTCGTACCACTTTTCGATGTCGGCGTAGCGGATGGGCCAATCGGTCGCGATGCCTTCCTTGGCATTTGCCTCGAAGTCCCAGTCGCTCCAGCGGTAACTCTGGCGGCCCCACATGAGCGATTTTCCACCCACATGAAAGCCTCGGTACCAGTCAAAACGCTTGACTTCGGTGTACGGGCACTCGAGGTCATCCACCCACCAATCGGGTTTGAACTCGTTGTACGGGTAGTCGCGCTTCTGCACCGAGTGGGTGGCTTTCATCTCGTTGGTGAGTCGGCCCCGGTGCGGAAATTCCCATACAGGCTTCTGCGCAGTGTCGTAGTCGGTGATGTGCTTCACGTCTTTGCCACGTTCCAGCAGGAGGGTTTTCAATCCTTTTTCGGTCAATTCTTTGGCCGCCCAGCCCCCGGAGATACCGGAGCCGACGACGATGGCATCGTAAACCTGTGGCATATTTTTACGCTAAAATGTTGATGGTCAATTCAATTACCTTCTTCCGGCTTATCAAACAAGGTAAAACTGTTGGCATGGCCCAGCATTTCCTCAAAACTGAAATCTTCCAGAAAATCAAGCGCAGCTTCCACATCCTTAAACTCAAAGCGGCGCACCTCGCCGATGTTCGTGTGTATTTCAATCGCCACTTTGTCCACTGCTCGCGGGGTGGAGTTGTCCAATGTCTTTTCAATAGCCGCTTCTAAACTTGGCAGGATATCAGCAATCATGCCTTCCGCGATTTCTTGCTTTTGCTCAGCGTTTAGAGCTGCATACCACCTCCATGATTCGCTGGCAACCTCCCGCTCTTTTTCGCCCCAGTCGAACTTGATTTGGTGTTTTTTGAGCAACGCTGTGATTTTGTCGAAGGGGATAACGAACAGGTTGACATCGTTGCTTTGCATCATCGCTATCGAACTGCCACTCCAACTGCCTGCCAATATGGCGAAGGAACTGCGCACCGAAGCGTACCGCCGCCGGATGGCGTTGTGCGCTGTGCAGACCCAGCTGCCCTTGTCCCGGTTGTGTTTTTTGTAGCGGATGTACTTGTATTCTAACAAGATGAGCGGCTGCATGGACTCGTTAGCCACCACCGCATCGATGTTGTACGCCGTGCCGAAGTTGTCGTAAAGCAGCAGTTTCTTTGACTTTCCTGTTTTCTCATTTTTCTCCCCTTTGCTGATGAGGCGGCAGGCATAATTGTCCACCAGCGTCGTCAAGTAACTGTTCAGGGCGATTTCCATCTGCGCTCCGATGGCCTCACCCAATGCACTGCCGGGATTCTGAATGTTCTCTTCCATGCCTCTCACTTGTAAAGGGTTATGACCGACTCCCTCAGCATCACGTTGTGCCGCTGCGGGTTGTTCTCCCATTTTCCACCGCGCTCGCGCAGTATCTGGGTGTCAAATTTTTCAAAACCAATGGCCACGCCAATCTCGCCAATCAGCGTGTCGGTGGGGATGTGTACCCCGTAGGGCGCAGAGTCGCCCAAAATGTAGAGCGCCTTCGATCCTGGTTTCAGCACCCGGAAATTGTCTTTGATGATGCGGTACATGTCGTTGAAATAGCCGAGTACCATCAGGTCGTAACTTTTCTTGCCGCCTTTGGTCAGGCGAAGTGCCGACAACTTGCCCACAGCCTCAGCCAAAAATGTGTGCTGAGCAGGGCATTCGTACTTGAAACCTTCCGAGAACCGGTACTTGCTGTCGCTCCGGTTGATTTGTGTGGTGGCGCTGGTCATCAGTTTGGTGCGGATTTGCCCCGAAATATCGCCCCAACTTTTGGCATCGCCCATGAAGTACATCTCCAAGCGGGTACGGTCGGCGTAGTCGAAATTGTTGAGGTAGGGCGGCGAGGTGAAAATGTGGTCGGCGGATTCATCTGCGATTTGTGCCGTCGTGTCTCTCGAATCGCCCAACAGGATGGCATGGTCGGTGTAGCTCTTGTGGGCTTTTCGCTTGATGAGACCGAGGTCGCCGTACATCTTGAACACTCGGTTTTTGTAGGTTTCCCAGCCCTTTTTGGACATACTCGTGATCTTGATTTTGTTTGGGGCGATGTAAGGCCAACCAGTGGCCGCGATGGAAACGTCGCGCAACGAGCAGATGAGCGCAGTACGGAGCAGTTCCGTTACACCGTGAGAAAGGTTCATCTGTCCGATGCTCTCGCGGATTACCCAGAGTTCAAACAAGGTTTCAGGCAAAAAGCATTTCAATATCAATTCTGGAAACTCTTGCTGCAAAAATTCGAGCATCGGCTCTGATCGCTCGGCTTCCACAACCCGTTTTTGCACCCGAAAAACCGCCTCGTTCAGTTCGTCAAAATTTACATCCCAGTTCATTTTCGACTGCGTGATACGATGAACGAACGGGTGCGCTTCTACTCCAACAGAATGATAGCCAAGTCTTTTTGCTACCAAATTGGTGGTTCCACTACCCATGAACGGATCATAAATCGTCGAATGGCCTACCAACAGTCCAGCTCGCTCGATGCTGTTTTCCACTGCCTTGTAGGAAAAGCCTGCCGGGTATGTAAACCACCCGTGTACCGGTGCGCGGAGGCTGTCTCTGAACGTGCCCCATTCCGCAGAGGCATCTGCTTCCGGTGCTTCCACCGCCAAATCCGAATCAAAAAGAGAGGTCTGCATTTATCGTTGCGTATTGCTTCGCAGCAAATGTAGCACAACCCCCCAAAACGCAAACAGTCTCCCCGCTTTCGCAGAGAGACTGTCTGAAAATTTTCAAAAAAACTGCCCAACCCAGCCTCACAACTTCACCACCCGCTGCACGGCTATCCGATGCCCACCTTGCTGTAGCACAAGGAAGTACACCCCGCCGGGCAGTACCGACACATCCAACTGCTGCTGATCGAGCAACATCCGCTCGCGGAGCATCAGGTGGCCGGTGACATCCGTGACCCAGATTTCCGCATCGGGCAGCATCGCGCCACTGAAACGCAACTGCACCACATCAGTAGTCGGATTGGGGAACACGTTGAATTCCGCGATCTGCGGCAAGTTGCCCGTGCCCGGATCGGCGAGATTGGCCGGTGTAGTCAGCAGCATCGAATTCGAGTAAAACGAGCAGTCGGCTTTCACACGCCACATGTAAGCCGTGCTGGGCTGCATCCCGCTCAGGGCCACCTGTCGGCTGCTCACAGTGCCTAAAGTGGTGTAATTCAACTCGGTAGTCAGTTTGATTTGCAGTGTATAAGTCGATGCACTAGGTACTGCCGACCACGAAATAACCGACCATGTGGAGCCGATGGAGACGTTGGTCAAGTTGATGGGCGCATCGCACACCGCACCGCCACCGCCGCCGCCCGACACGGTGGTGAAGGTTGTCGTACCAGAATAACTGGAGCAATCGGCTTTCACCCGCCAGTCGTAAGCCGTGCTGGGCGCAAGGCCGCTTACGGAGTAACTGAGGAAGGTAGTGGTACCAGCGGTGCTCCAAAATTGCGAACCGCCGTTCTTGAACTGCAAAGTGTAACTCGTGGCACCGGTAACAGCCGACCATTTCAGGGTAGCCGCATTCACGGAGATATTCGTCGTACTCATCCCCGTAGGAATGGGGCAGGCACCGCTCCCCGTACCCAACGTAGTGAAGTTGGAGGTGGCCGAATAGCCCGAACAGTTGGCTTTCACCTGCCACTGGTAGGCCGTGTTGGGGCTAAGACTCGTGAGCGTACGCGTCAGTGTTGTGGTGATCGGGGTGAGTATCCAAGTAGCCGACGACACGGTTTTGTACTGCACCGTGTAACTCGTCGCACCCGCCGAAGCCGCCCATTTTAACGTGACCGAAGTCGTGGTGGCACCGTTGGTACCTAGCCCCGCTGGCACCGCGCAGGTGCCGCCGCCAGCAGTCGCAGTGGTAAAGTTTGCAGCAGCCGACCAGCCCGAACAATTCGCCTTCACTTGCCACGAGTAGGCGGTATTGGCCGTCAGATTGCTCAGGTTAAAACTAAGATTTCCGGTACTGCCAGCCGTCGTCCAAGCCGATGCCGCAGTGGTTTTGAACTGCACGGTGTAACTCGTCGCGCCACTGGATGCGCCCCAACTCAGGGCGACCGAAGTGGTGACGATGCTGCCTGCGTTCAGTCCGCCGGGCGCTGCACACGTGCCGCCGCCGCCGCCGCTCGTGGTGGTAAAATTTGCCGAAGGCGAAAAAGCGGAACAGTCGGTTTTCACCTGCCAGTTGTAGGCTGTGCTGGCCGTTAACCCACTCAAATTGAACGATGTAGCGGTGCTGGTGCCAGCAGAAGTCCAACTGGACGCGCTGGCGAGTTTGTACTGGATGGAGTAATTCGTGGCCCCCGTCGCCGCGCCCCAGTTGAGCGTGACCGAAGTGGCCGCTACGTTGGTCGTACTCAGGTTAGTGGGTGCCGTGCCAAGTTGCGGGGCACAGGTGGCCGCCGTTACCCGCTCCCGGATTTTGTTGCCCGGCAAAGTGCCAAAACCATTGTTGAAATTGATGCCGTAACTCGACAGGTGGCAGTAACTCATGATGGTGCCGCCGTTGCTGGGGGCCGGGCCGGGAGCGCAGCCGCCTTCGGTCTGTACACAGTTGTCGATGGCACCGCCCGGCCAGTTGCACGACTGGGTGTGCCACGAGCCGAGGTTGTGGCCCAATTCGTGGGTCAATACCTCCACCGACCACGAGTAGGTCGGCACATTTTGGAAAGAAGTGTAAATGCCGCTCACCCCGAAGGCGTAAGATTTGGCACAAATCACGTCCACATAAGCGATGCCGCCGCCCAAGTTGCGGGTGCTGAGAAAATGCGCCAAGTTGCCGTTGAAATTGGTGCCGCGATTGGCCCGGAAAGCATTCAGCACACTGCTCGTGCTGCCCATGCTCTGGTAGGGATCGGGAGAAGTCCAGACGTAGATTTCCGAGATGGCGACCGACACATTCTCGTTGGCGTAGAGCGCAGCGGTCTGGTTGAACAAACTCGTGACGTAGTTGGTCGCGCCAGTTGTGGTGCTGCCCTTGTCGGTGTAGAGTTTGTAGTCGGCCTCGAAGTAGATTTGCACCGTGCGACAGCCCACACCTCGGTCTCCGGCGGTGGGTTCAAGGTCCGCAGGTTGTTCGAGTTCGTCGGTGAAGCAGGCATGAGGAGCGGAGGTGGGCAGGTCTTCCCGGCGATAGAGCAGGTAGTCGGCAGAGCCGTCTTCCATCTGCCCCACAGTGTAAGTGCCGGTGTCGTCGGTGATCATGCCCATCAGCCCATCGGTGGTGAGGCTGATCGCGACCACCGAGTTAGGATTGCCGCGTATGATGCCTCGGTAGTGTACACCGCGCTGATAATCAACGCTTAATTTGGACTGATCGCCCAATGTACCTACCACGAAGCCCTCGCCCAAAATGTCCACCTGCACCAATTCCAAATCGAAATCAGTGCCGTAAGCATTGGGTATTTGCAGGCGCAGAGCGGTGTGAGCGGTTTCTAAAAGTTCGTTGAGCGTGGTGCGGTCAAGGCTGAGGAGTGTAGCATTTTCGATGGTTGGCCGGTTGGAGCGGTTTTGGTCGGCCTGTGGAAGCAACAGCCCCTGCACAGGTTCAAAATTGCTGCCGATGCGATGACTTTCCAGCCAGTCGGCGATGGGTCGAGCAGTGGTTTGGGCTTGGGTTTCGGGACTGAGCCAAACAAGGCTCAACATCAGAAAAAGGAAGGTGGAAGGGCGAAAATTGATTAAAAATCGGTGCATAAGTGAAACTAGATTAGAAGTTGAACAATCGGATGGAAGATGGATTAAAGGTGATGGGCAGCACTGGTAGCACGGCGTTCACGCCGTCGGGATGAGGCCATTTATGGCCGAACGCCATGTGGATTGCATCGCCGTAAACGGCGTTTGGCCCGACGGCGTGAACGCCGTGCTACCGTTCCGAACGCCAGTGGATTGCGGTGATGGGCTAACTTTGCCCCTTGCATTTTGCCTACTTGTCAAAGAACTTTTTTCAAAATGGTCAACCTCAACGGTACCCTCCTCAACGCACTCCCCGAGCCGCTCCACCTCGCCCAACGCGGCCTGTGGTATGGAGACGGTTTGTTCGAGACGATTCGGGTTTTTGGTGGCAAAATCCCCCTGCTGTCCCAACATTGGGCGCGGCTGTCGGAGGGCTTGCGGGTCATGCGCTATGCAGTACCTGCGGCGTGGTCGGCGGAGTTTTTCCAGACAGAAATCCTGCGCACAGCCCCTGCCAATGCTCGCGTTCGGCTGACGGTGTGGCGTTCGCCCGGCGGGCTGTATGCTCCCACAGACGCTGCGCCCCAATTCCTCCTCACCGCTTCAGCATTGGATTCAAGCCAGTTTGAGTGGCTTGAGCAGGGTGTTTCCATCGGTTTGTGTGAGTCGGTGCGGCTGCCGGTAGATGCGCTCGCTGGGCTGAAAGCACCCAACGCGCCGCGCTATGTAGCCGCCGCCATTGAAGCCCGCGAACGGGGCTGGGACGATGCGGTGCTGCTCAACGGCTTCGACCGCGTTTGTGAAGCCACGAGCAGCAACATCGCCTGGATTACCGACGGCACGGTCGTCACCCCGCCGCTTTCGGAAGGCCCCGTAACGGGGGTGCTTCGCGGATTGTTGCCGCTGTTAACGGCCCGCGCAGGGCTGCGCTATGTAGAAAAAACGGCCCGATTTGACGACCTCCTAAATGCCGATGAAGTATTGTTAACCAATGCAGTACGCGGCATTCGCTGGGTGCGGTCTTGTGAGGGAAAGGTTTTTGAGACTACCCAAACGGCCCGGCTGCATCAGGCACTGGTCGAGCACATGGCCGATCTGACAGGCGGTTTGGCTTGAATTTTTAGTGCCTGAAAAGCCTATTTTTCAAACAGAAAATGGCCGGCAAATTCCGCTCTGACGGCTCTAAATTTTAACGTTTGGGGCGTGTTAAAATCGGCGTTGCTGTCGCTTGCGGCTCCCTATTCCCCCCCATGACTTCGCCAAATCCGGCTGCACGACGCCATCGACAGATTCGATGTACCATCAAGCATACGACTGGGCACGGAGACCATACTGCGAAAAGACAGCCCATCAAAAAACAAACCTCTTGCAAAATTACTGGAGCGTCGTGTCATTCAGAGCGTAGCGAAGAATCTGAGGCCGAAGGCCGAGGGTTCCACCCTGACAAATCAGCCTTCGGGCTACGCCCTCAGATTCTTCGCTACGCTCTGAATGACACGACGTAGAGCGAGTTTCGCAAGAAGCCTGATGACAAAATTTTGGGCAAGCACAAACAGACCCACCGCCTTTTGGGCGTTTAGGCTACAACAGCCAAAGAAAAGCGGCCCGATCAGCCAAACACTGAAATCGCCACAAACTGCTACATTCGCCACTGACTCCGAAATCCCTCCCGTTTCCTTTTCCAAACCGCCCGTTTTTCGCCATGACCCGACCTTGCCTGTTGAGGACAGCCCTCGCTGCTGTGTTTCTTTTTTACGGTTTTGCCAACATTAGCGCAATCTGCGTGGACAGCATCTGGCTGGACGTACAGCCCGTGCAGTGCTACGGACTGCGCAACGGATTAGTGCGCGTAGACACTGTTTTCGGGGGCGAAAGGCCGTTTTACTACTCCATCGACGGACATACGTTTAGCACTCGGCCAGAGTTTGACCGACTTTGGGCAGGTTCCTACACCGTGTATGTACGCGATGCTTCGGGCTGTGTGTTGTCGTGGCAGGTGGAGGTGCCGCAACCCGACGAACTGTTGGTGGCGGTAACCGCCGATGTCACTTCGGTGGAGGTAGGTATACCCGTACACCTCCGAGCCGATGTGTGGCCCGACGACGCTGACATCAAAATCATCGATTGGCGACCGCCCTCCTTGTTCGATATGCCCAACGCGCTGGAGCAAACTGCATATCCCAGCGTAACCACCACATTTGCTGTTGAAGTGCTGGACAAGAATGATTGTGTCGCTCGCGATCAAGTGACGGTGGAGGTCACACGCACGAGCGTTTACTTCCCCAACGTGATCAAGCCAACCAGCAACAGTGACGACTATTTCACCGTGTTTGCGGGCGAAGGCGTTGCACAAATCGTTCAGATGCAGGTGTTTGCGCGTACAGGCGAGTTGATGTTTCAGCGCAACAACTTCCCCCCCAACGACCCCGTAAAGGGCTGGAACGGACGGCTCAAAGGCCGCAAGGTGCAGGCTGGTGCCTACGTCTGGGTAGCTGTGGTGGAATACTTGGACGGTACGCAGCGGCAGTTCAGCGGGGCGGTGACGGTGGTGTATTGACACCATTGGCTTTTGACCCTTGGCCGTTAGCAGCAGTGATGAACACCTCGCAACCTCAACGCTTCCTCAGCGACCACACCGCCAGCAGCATGCTCGCCAGCGACAGCACTGCACCCATCAGGAAAGGCGCACCAGGGAAGTTTATGCCCGATGCCGGGTCGGTAAAATGCGCGAACAAATAAGTCATCAGCAGCGGCCCAATGATGGCAGTCAGGCTGATGAGGCTCGTGAGTGCGCCCTGCAACTCGCCTTGCTCGTTGGCCGGCACCTGATTGGAAATGATGCCCTGCAACGATGGCCCAGCCAAACCGCCCAACGAAAAAGGCACCATGAAGGCAAACATCATCCAGCCTTGCGAGGCAAAAGCGAACAGCACAAACCCGATGGAGTAGAATCCCAACCCAATGAACAGCGAGCGGTTAGGGCCCCACTTGGGAATTAAAATGCGCGTCAGGCCGCCCTGCACAAGGCCCATCATCAGGCCTACAAAGGCCAGCGAATAGCCCACCATGCGCTCGTCCCAACTAAATTTTGCCATCGTGATGTACGTCCAAGTACTCTGATTAGCGAAGCCCGCGATGTAGATACACACCAACGAAGCCACCAAACTGAGTATCACCGGGTAGCGGCGCAAGTGGAGCAACGAGCCGATAGGGTTGGCCCGTTTCCAATCAAACGGACGGCGGTTTTCTGGCGCAAGCGACTCAGGCAGAATGAAATAGCCGTACAGCCAGTTGAGCAGTGCCAACCCAGCCGCCACAAAAAATGGTGCCCGCACTCCCCACTCATGCGATACAACTCCACCGATCAGCGGCCCAATAATGAAGCCCATCCCAAAGGCCGCACCCACCAATCCGAAGTTTTGCGCTCTTTTTTCCGGCTCGCTCACATCGGCGATGTAGGCCATGCCAGCAGTGAATGTCGCGCCCGTCATGCCCGCTAATATCCGCCCAGCGAAAAACCACCAGATGTTGGGGGCCAGCCCCTGCACGATGAAATCAATGCCAAACGCAAACAGCGCGGCCAGTATCACCGGCCTCCGCCCGTAGCGGTCGCTCAGCCCCCCCACGATGGGCGAACACAAAAACTGCATGACCGCATAGGCGAACATCAGTAGCCCACCCCAGCGCGAGGCCGTACTCAGGTCGCCGCCCGTCATCTGTTCCAACAGTTTGGGCAGCACCGGGATGATGAGGCCAAAGCCAATCACATCAATCAGCAGGGTCAGGAAAATAAAGATGAGAGCGGGGTTTCGGGACTGAGCCATGATAGGGGTGAGGAGCGAGAAGTGAGGAGTGAGGAGTGAGCAATAGCCCAATGCCCCCAATGACGAAAATCAGGGCCGAAGTTCCGCAAAAACCTGCTACACTTGCTGCTCAATTGCTGCACCGCCAATCATGGAAGAAACGCCTACTCCCCCGCCTGAACAAAAATCTCACATCGAGTCGCTGGCCTACCACGTCTTGGAATATCTAGACACGCGCTGGGACCTGATCTTGTTGGACATCACCGAGAAAGGACTTTCCGTTATTTCGGGCCTAGTTACCGGGCTACTGTTGGCCGTATTTGGTGGCATGGCATTGTTGTTCGCTTGCATCGGAGCAGCCATCTCGCTCGGTCAGCGCATGGGCAATCCGGTGGCGGGCTACTTCATCATCGCAGGTATTTTTGTGGCGATACTGGCCATAGCCCTTATTTTTGCCCGCAATTACATCCGCACAGTTGTAACCAAAACTGTACTCAAATCCATCCAAGACGACGACATTAAAGATGAGCAAGCACCCCCAGTTTCAACAAGAGCGTGAGCGACTGCTGCTCCGCCTCGAAGAGCAGAAACAGTTGATTCAGCGCGACATAGATGCCCTAAAGGAACTCGCCAAGCCGCTCGAAGTCGCCAAAGAAGTGGTCGGCCAAGCAGCAGAAAGTTTCCACGACAACACCCTCGCAACACAGAGCGTACGGCTGGCCCTCACCGCCTTCACGCGCCGCATACCGCACCCGGTGGTGGGCATTGCTGCGCAAATCGCCGTGCCGCTCGTGCTGCGCAAATTCCCGCAGGTAGTGGGCTGGGTGCAGTATGGCGTGCTCAAAATCTCAAAGGTGGATGTAGTGGCCGCGATACGCCGGGCGGTGAGCCGAGCGAAGGGAAAATGGCGGAAGGAACCTACCGATTGAACCACCCTTGCTTGCGACGACGTTTACGAAACCTTCGGAGGGTTTCGTAAACGTGCGGCCCTGGCTTCCCCTGCTCAGTTCCCGCACACCACTCTCCCCACGCTCACTTTTTTTCCTGAAAAAACGCCCTCCACGACGTACACCCCGCCGGGCCAGCCGCTCGTGTCGAGCGTCATGGGCAAGTCGCCGCGCAGTTCCAAAACCGTTTGGCCCAAGCCGTTCAGCACCCGCAGCACATCGGGCCACTCATTTTCAAAAAACTGAACGTGAAGCGTTTGCGCAAACGGGTTGGGAAAAATGCGCATCGCCTCCCCTACCCCATCCGGTTCCTCCGCACTGACTTCCTCCGGCACCCAAGCACTCACATCAAACCAGCGCGTCGCTTGCTGCGCCAGCGTGATGCCGTTGAACTCCGTGCGCTCGTTGCACAGGTAGCCGCGTCGGTTGTCGGCAAAACCAATTCCCTCCGACTGGCCCACCGCTAGTGCCGTGCCCAGTTCGATGCGCCGCTTATTTCCAGAAAAAAGCAAGTCGCCACCATCCATCTGCCAGTCCCAGAGCAGCCAGACAAATACCTTCGGGATGAAGCTGCGCAGGTCGTAGCCCAGCAGGGCCACCAACTTGCCGTCGGGCGAGAGGCTGGCCCCGGTGATGAGTCCATCGGAGTTGAACTCCTCCAATTTTTCGGCTTTGCCCGTCATCTCGTTCACGACGTAGTGGGCTGTGCGGTAAGTCTTGCGGCTCTTGGTGAACAGGTGGATTTTTCCCCTAAAAAAAATGGCCGCCTCGCAGTCGTACACGCTGCTGTCTTCCGGCTGCGCCGAAAAATCCGTCTGGTCGGCATAAGCGAAGGACACAAACTGCCAGTCGCCCTCAGCCACCGACTCGGAGTTGGACGTGCCGATTTTGGAGAGCGGCACCCGGTACAGACCCAGGTTGGTGCGGTTGTTCGAGTTGTTGCCAAAGTCGCCGAGGTAGAGGTGCAGGCTGTCAGCAGCGATGTCCTCCCAGTCGCGGTTGTGGGCGTTTTGGAGGCTTATTTTTTGCAAAACCTGCCCGTTTTCGGGCTTTAGGTTGAAAAACTCTGGGTTTGCGCCGCTGTCCGCATGGCCCCACCACCGTCCGCTGGAGCGGGTGAGGCCGCTGATTTCCCGCAGGTCGTTGGGCAGGGTGGCCTTGAAAATGGGCGCGTAGGTTGTAACTGGGTAGAGGCAGGAGCCGTCGTTTTGCACAGCGGCTGGGGTGTAGTTGGTGGCCTGCGGATCAGGGCAGCCGGGCTGGGCGAGCGCGGGCAAGGAGCAAATAGCAAGAGGCAAATAGCGAAAGGCCAAAAGCCAAAAGCGGGAGGTGGGTGGTGTCGACATGGGTCGGATTTTTTGTGGGCGAAGGTAGCACTACCCTTCCAGCCACACCCGCAACTCTGCCGTCTTCGCTGCGCTCGAAATCAGCGGCTGCGCACTGCCGTTACAAATCAAACCGCCACCTGAACAACTCTTCCGTCTCCCCACCTCTCGAAAAACCGTTTTTTTCAAGCACTCTCCATGAGGCCGCATTGATTTTGTCCGTTCCTGCGACCGCTGGACGCGGCTCGTGAGGGTATGTCCTCGCTCTCAATGTTCGGCTTGCCCAAAGAACGGGGCTGCTCGTGAGGGTCTGCGACCCGATACGTACCGTCTGCAAGTCTCCGACTTGTACCGCCTGCCGCTTATTGTTTTACTCGCAAGTCAGAGACTTGCAGACAGCACATATCGCGTCGCAGACGCTCACGAGCAGCGTTGCGCTTGGGGTTTGTGGTTGGCTGAACTCGCTCGCCCTCAATGTTCGGCTTGCCCAAAGAACGGGGCTGCTCGTGAGGGTCTGCGACCCGATACGCACCGTCTATAAGTCGGAGACTTGCA
>JAYSUY010000405.1:0-1819 GCA_043718855.1 Saprospiraceae bacterium
TCTACATCTGGGTGGGTATCTAACTTTGCGCCTCTGCGCCTTTGCGAGACATTCGACATCTAACTCCATCTCTGCGCCTTTGCATCCCAGAGGGCTGAAATTTAGCGCAACATTTTGCCCAGCCGCCACAGCATCGACCACTCTTTTTGCACCCGAAAATAGGACTTTGGCTCTGCTCCAAACTGTCGCCGCACCCGTTCGATGGGGCGTATCATGCTGCCGCAAAAGTCAAAAGTGGGCAACTGAAGCACCTCGGAGGCGTAGCGGATAATTTCCCAAGTCAGGAAAATACCCGCGCCGGAGTTGCGGAGTGCGGGGTCGTCGCCGCTCATCAGGTAGTAGGCCGAATGAGCATCCCAAGCGAGGTAACCCACCGAGTGCGTGGCCCCAGTTTTCAGGTCGGTGGCCCAAAATATTTCCCGCTGCCCTTGCAGTGCGAGCGCCTTGTCTAATCGGCGAATCATATCAAGCGAAAGCGGCACCTCAGCTCCCTGCCGATCAAAACTGAGTTGCTGCAAGCGGTTCAATTCGAGCAACGGGCAACCCGTGCTGACGTGTACCTGCTGCTTGGCTTGGTTGATGCGCTGGTTGCGGTAACTCGGCTTGATGTTGTTCCACGCCTTATTCAAGTCGCTGATATCCAGGGTGTAAGAGTAGCGGGTAGATTGCCTAAACCCTTGCCAGTACATCGGCAGCCAGTTGGTGGCGGTGTAGTTGAAGTCTTGCTCAAATGCCGCCAAGCCGGGCGGCATTTGTCCCAGCAGCGTTTCCAGAATCTCCACTTCGTGGCGGGCCTTGCGGTATTCAGGCAGCAGATAAGGCCCTAACATCCGGGTCATTTGCGGCATAGCCACGTACTGCCAGTGCCATTTTTTTTTCAAAAAAAGGGGCCACGCTGCTACGGCACTACCCGACTTGTCCACCAACAGTACATCCCAATCACCCTCGTCGCACACGGCATCCAGGTACCAGGGCTGCATGAACAGCGGCAGGTCGGGAGCGGCAGCACAGAAGTCTGCGTAGGCCGCTTTTCGATGTAATTGCGTGGAGAGGTTGATGGCAGGAAGGAGGATGTATGAACTATGAACGAGGAACTATGAACGAGGAACTATGAACTGGACGGGGTGAGCGACTCCTCGTTCATGGTTCGTAGCTCAGGATGTTTTGTTCGATGCGCGTCAGCACATCCGCCGACTCGTCTTTGGGGAATGGCTTGCCGGTCACTTGTTCAAAAAGTTCGACGTAGCGGTCGGTTATTTCCTGTACGAATGCATCGGGTATAACGGGCATCGTCTGCCCTTCTTTGCCTTGAAAACCCTGCGCGATCAGCCATTCGCGCACAAATTCCTTGCTGAGTTGTCGCTGCTTGTCGCCCCGTTCCTGCCGCTCGGCATAGCCATCCGCATAAAAATAGCGCGAGCTGTCGGGCGTGTGGATTTCGTCCATGAGCAGGATTTGGCCGTCTTTTTTCCCAAATTCGTACTTCGTATCCACCAAAATTAGCCCCTGAGCAGCAGCCATCTCGGTACCACGCTGGAACAGCGCATGGGTGTAGGCTTCCATCTGCTCGTAATCGGCGTGGCTCACCAAGCCCTGCGCGATGATGTCCTCCTTCGAGATGTCCTCGTCGTGGCCTTCCTCCGCTTTTGTGGTTGGCGTGATGATCGGCTCCGGGAAACGGTCGTTTTCGCGCATCCCCTCTGGCAACGGCACCCCGCACAGGGTACGCAAACCAGCAGCGTAAGTGCGGGCAGCGTGTCCGGCCAGATAGCCCCGGATCACCATCTCGACCCGCTGCGAACCGCTGCGGGTCGAGATG
>JAYSUY010000406.1:0-4912 GCA_043718855.1 Saprospiraceae bacterium
GCGTTGCCCAGCGTGTTCAGCCCATCCGTTTTTTGTATGCCAAAGCGGTCGTAATCGGCCTGCAATTCGAGCGTGATGAGGCTCGTGATGGGCGTGACCACATTGGCCTGCTCGGCCAAAATTGCCAAGTCGCCCTCCTCCACCGAGGCTCCGGCGGACACGCTCTCCTCCTCCACAGCCCTGCCGCGCAGTTCGCGCAGCACCGTGTTGTAGGCAAAAAGCCGGAACAAGTGGTCAGGCCCGCGCCCCACCAGAGCGGTGTCTTTTCGAGCAATCAGCAGACCCGCTTCGGGCAGTGCTACGCGGTCAGGCCCTTCTGGGTTTTGAGCGTAAGTGCCTGAATGAAAGTAGTTTTGCAAAATTTCCATGCTACCCGAAACACAGAACACGTCGCGCCGCTCGCGCAAGGCGCGGAGGTAGGCCGACACCTCTTTTTCTGCGCCGAGATGGAACACGCGGAGGCTTGCCTTGCTGCCCATTTTATTCAGGCTATCACCAAAAACCGAGCCTTCCAATTCGCTGGGCAGCGGTGTGGGGGCCGCGCTTTTGGTGATCACGAGCGCGGTTTCGGGTGCCTCCACTTGGTGGTAGGGGAACAGGCTGAACCGCAACTCCTGTGCTTGGCTGAATAATCGGGCAGCATTCTCCTCCGCTACCTGCACGAAGCCGCTCTCGATGCTCGGCACCATCACTGGGCGGCCCTGCGCGAGCGAGCGGATTTGGGCCAGGTCGCTTTTGGTCCAAGCCTCATTCAGGTCGAGATAAATCGTGGAAGGGCTGAACGCCTCCGCCTGCGAGAGCCAGGGCTGCACGGTGTAGGTTTTTCCATCAAAAGAAAAAACGCTGCGAGCGAGCGGCGTGGCCTTGCACACCACCTCCCAAGTGTGGCGGTACGCGCCCTCGAAGGTGAGCGACGTGCGCCCGTCGGTTTGTACGTTTTTGAAAAAAATGGGCGCATCAGCAAACACTGAGTTCCCCTCAAAAAATACCGAGTCGCGCTCCGTGGCGAGCAGGGCCGAAGGCCCGTCGAAGGAAATATTCTCGTACACAAGCGTTTGATTTTCAAGGCGGAGTGGAGCAGTAACACCAATTTTAAAAGTGCGTGGCATTTCCAGGGTAACCGGGAAAACCCGCACCCGCACCTGATTGCCTTCCTGCCAAAAAACCACCGCCGGGTCGCGCCGCTCGCGCCCGACGATGGTGGTGTAGGCTTCCTTGGCTTTCGATTTTGTGGTCAAAACGCTAGGCTCTTCCACTCCGTTGATCCACAGCGAAAGCGCGGTAACAGTGCCGCCTACAGGCAGGAAAAAAGTGTAGATGGCTTCCTGCGTACTGGTGCGCCAGCTGTTGCCGATGTTGGTTTGGGCTACAGTCAGCACTTTTTCGGTGTACGAAAGTCGGTGTTCAGGGTCGAGCATGACGGTGGATTTGACGTGGGTGGTCAGCAGGTCGTCGCCCGCCCAGAGCCGCTCCTCCATCATGTTTCGGGAGTCGTATTGGGAGGCGTATATTTTTCGGCACTCGTATTCATCGAGGTCGGGGCGGGGTGAAACGGCGGCGGCGATTTGCATGAGCGGGTCGTTTTCCGTCGCGCCAAAAGCGGGTGAGAGCCAGCCGCCCATCATGCCACGGTTAGTGGGCAAGTTGCCCTCAGCAACGGCTTTGAGCAAGTAGCCGTTGAGCCAGTTGCGCTCTAATTTTTGGCTTACTGCTACCCAGCGGGGCACATCGCTTTTTGCTTGAAAATCACGTGGTTGAGTGTTGATCGCCATGCTGTTGCTCACCCGATACCATGTTGTAGATACCACGATCAAGATGGCTACGGGCATGGCGACGCCAGCCAAAATCGCCGCTTGTCCCCAGCGTTCCTCCCGGGCTGCATTCCGCAAAATTAGCACGAGATAGACGCACAGCGCCAGCGGCACGAAGGCGTGAAGTGGAAGGCCGAAAAACCACACCACCACCATTCCATAAGCCGAAATAGGCAGCAGCGCGATGGCGTAGTAGGCGAACAAAACGAGTGACGCGCTCAGCACGGTCCACAGCGCGAGCCGCGCCACCTGGGGCATCATATCCTTCCAAGCGTAGGCGATGCAGGCTGCGCCCGACAGCACGAGATGTGCCGTGAGCCAGTCGGCGCTGGGCCGAAAAACCTCCACCTCGCGGTTGAGCGAGAAGCAACTGACCAGCCAGAGCAGGAGCAGGAGCAGGGTGGTGGGATAGTCCTTGTGCCGCGAACCGAACATCCACCAGCGTAGGCGTTTGCTGGTCCAGAGGATGATCATATAGACCCAGACTAGCAGGAAATGCAGCATGAAGAATGCGAAGGCATCGTTTCCGATCCAATTGAAGTCGTTTCTGCGGCTGGCACTGGGTTGCCAAATGAATAGGCCGATGGAGATCATGAGCGCTACCAGGCCAGCAAGAAAAATGTTGTCTTTCAGCGGGTTGTAGCGTTCTGGCTGGGTATCGGGCTGGGCAGATTGGTCAAGGGGGGTGGGCGAGAGTGGTAGGGAGTTCGTCATTTTTAAAATAACTTTGAGTTGCAAAGTTATTTCCGACAAAAATACAGCGCAAGTGCTGAGGGGATTTTTTTTGAAAAAAATTTGGGAGAGACGAGCGCGGGGATCAGATGAATTGGTTGAGCCACCACTTCACTCCTTCAACTTCCGCAGCCGCATGGTTTTGAACAGTTTCGGATCGGCCAGCAGCGCGTCCAACGCCCGGTCGTCGGGATTGATGAGGTAGTTGTCGCTGGGTGTTTTGGCGAAGTGCGTGATGGCCTCGTAGTGGGCGCGGTTGTTCTCGATGAGCGAGTCAGAGGCATAGCCGAGGGAGGAAAATTTCAACTGTATGTCGCCCTGAACATCCTGTGAGTAATGGATGAGCGACCAGTAGGACTCGCCCGCCGCTTGTGCGTTGAAGAAAAATGCGCCTGCTCGCTGACGAGCCACCAAAACAGAGGTTTCCATGCTCAAACTGTCGGCATCAGGCAGGAAGTCGTCGCCGTTGGTTTTGACCTCCAGTTTGATTTGGGTGGCATTTTGGGGACTAAAACTGAACAGCCGTGTGGGCTTTTGAGTGCGTGTGAGGATGTACCAACTTCCAGATTTTATCATCGGGACGTACGCGCTGGATTGTTTGCCCGCTGTGTCGACTGCTGTGGTGTACAGGATGCTGCGTTCGCTTACGGTATACTCGGTGAGTGTGCCATCTGCTTTTTTTTGTGCCAAAAACGACTTGATATTGACCCAGTCGCGCTCGTGAAAGCGGGTTTCTTCTGAAACCAACAGCCGCCCATCATCCAATTTTTCAAAATAAAAGCAGGGTTTCAGCCAAGCGGCCAGCGGGTCGGATTGTTGACCCTCCTCCACCAAGGCTTCGGCGGACAAGCCTTCCTCTGGGCCGTCGTCCAACATCTCATACGCGCCTTGTAGGCCGGGCGGTGGCGCAAGCAGCGGCTGGCCGTCCTGTGGTACGGGTTTTTCAAAGTAAATTTGGGTGCAGGAGGAGGAGAGCAGGAGTAGGCCTGCAAAAAGGATGTTTTTCATGGTTAGGGAAGCGTCAAAAACAAGTTAGTCATTTGAGCAAAACAGTGTAGTTAAATTGGGGCAATTGAGAGTGGTGAAGGTGAACTGTCAGTTCGTGCTCTTGCTCCGAACTTACAGAGCATATAAGTTTTCCGGCAAAGGTCGCAAACCTTTTGGGTAACTTATTTTTGACGCTTCCCGTAAGTTTTAAATTTTGCGGCTTTGCCGTTTTCCTTTTTGCCCTTTGCCACTTGTCCGTTGCTTTTTGCCCCTTGCCTTTTCTACCTTTGCCCGCCAATCGCTTAAACATGACTGTCACCGAACAACTGCTGCACGAAACCGAAGCCTACATCCGGGATTACTTTGCCCGGCACATCTCGCCAGAGTACGTCTTTCACGACTTGGATCACACCGTGCAGACGGTGGCCGCCGCCCACATCATCGGCGAAGGCTTCCAATTGTCGGAGCATGAAATGCTGCTGCTCCAAATCTCCGTCTGGTTTCACGACACAGGCTACTCCGAAGGCTCAAAAGACCATGAGGAGCGCAGCTGTTTCAACGCAGACCACTTCCTGCGGGGCAAAATCACCGACACCGACCTGCAAATCGTGAAGGGTTGCATCCAAGCTACCAAAGTGCCACAGCAACCCAATACGACGCTCGAAAAGATCATCTGTGATGCCGACCTCAGCCACCTCGGCATGGAGATGTACTGGGACCGCACGGGTAAATACCGGCAGGAACTCATCCTCACGGGCCGCAATGTGATGAGCGAGCAGGACTGGGTGGAGTTTGAAATGAACTTCATGCTCGCCCACGAGTACCACACTGCTGTCGCGCAGGACTTGTTCAACAAGCGCAAGGCCAAGCACATCCAGCAATTGCTGAAGCAAAAACGCCGCCTCAGCCCCGAGAAGGCTGCGACGGTGGACGAACTGGCGGTGAAAGACGGCAAGAAAAACGGCAACGACAACGACCTTGACACCATCCTCCGCGACAGCGACAACGAACTGAAACAGGCCCGCATGGGGCGAGGCGTGGAAACGATGTACCGTACCACCTACCGCACCCACACCAACCTCAGCGCTATGGCCGACAGCAAGGCCAACCTGATGCTCTCGGTGAACGCCATCGTGATCGGCATCTTGGCATCCAGCCTGCTGCCCCAACTGAAAAAAAGCCCCGAGATGGTGATCCCCACCATCCTACTACTGCTCACCTGCCTTGGCTCTATGATCTACGCCACCCTTGCCACGCGGCCCAAAGTGACCGAGGGGAAAGTGACCCGAGAGGCCATCAAACAGCGGAAAGCCAACCTGTTGTTCTTTGGAAATTTTTACAATATGCCCCTTGAAGACTTCCAGTGGGGCGTAAACGAGATG
>JAYSUY010000407.1:0-4911 GCA_043718855.1 Saprospiraceae bacterium
CGTTGGGGCTGCCCGGTTTTCACAAATCAGACGGCGACCTGCTCCGCCAGTGCCTGCTGCAAATTTTTCATCGCAGGCCAATCGAAGCCCATCAGAAAATCCTTCGCCGCCCGTGCGCCGCGCACGAACAAATCCAACTTGCCCTCGTCCGAAATCTGGAAATCCAGCCAGTTGTAGTCGCCCGCGTCGATGGTGCCCACGAACTGCTTGAACTCTGGGTGCTGCACCATGAAATCGTTGTCGTAGAACGACATCATGGAGCCGAGCATGGCCCCGGCGAAACTGCCGAACGAGTCGCAGACAGTATACGAGTCACGGTCGATGCCGATTTTGATGCCGAAAACCGGCGCGTCGCTCAGCCCCTGCGGGTCGTAAAACAGCGAGATCGGAAAGTTGGACATGGAGCCGCCGTCCACAAAATACGCCTCTGGCGGTATCGGGCCGCGATAGTTGGCGGCTTCGGTCCAGTAGGCTGCGGCCTCTGGCGAGGAAGGCAAACCCTTGACAACGAACGGATAAAACAGCACGGGTACACTCATGCTCGCCCGCACGAACTCGGCTGGGTTGGCTTGCTCCGGGTCGGCCCAGTACAGATGCGCCATGTCGGGCAGGGCTACTTTGGTGCCGGTGGTGATGTCGGCAGTCACCACCGACACCCGCTGCCAACGCTCCTCCGAGCAAGCCGTGCTGGTGCGGATGTTTTGAAGTCCAGCGGGCGCGTGGCTGCGCTGTTTTTTCAGGTCGCTCATGTTGTGTACGCCGCGTTCGGCCAGCAGTTCGCCCATCCAGTCTTGAAAATGCTGACCGGGACACAGCCCGTAGTGGTCTTGCAAGTCGTCGAGCACTTTGGTGGTGAGCCGGGCTTTTTTGCCCTTGCGGGTTTCGGGGTACAGCATGGCATCCACGAATCGGCGCACCTGCTTGTCGCCATCAATGAAATCGTAAAAATCCTTGTTGGCCACCTTCTCGATCAGCCACTCGGACTTGGCTGTTTCGATAGGCCCGCCGCCTGCCAGCAACATCGCCACGATGCTGCCCGCCGAGGTGCCAGCTACCCGAAGGAAGCGGATGTCCATCTGTTCCAGCACGTAGATATAGCCCAACAGGGCCACGCCGAGCGTGCCGCCGCCCTCCATCACCACATCCACGTACTGGTTTCCCGCAGCGTCGCGGAGGTCGGAAATGTCCAGCCTCCCGGCTGGCTGGTCAGCGGCGTGGAGCCGCAACATTTCCAGAATGGACTGGACTTCTGGGTGTTGGGTGTAGGTGTCGGTGCTCATGTTGTATTGCTCGTGCGGGTTGTTTGTGCACGGTCGGACAAAACTATGGCGGCCCAAATGTGGCGCAGCGGCAATTCAACCAACGGGGCTTGTTTTTCAACGTAGCAGCCGAGGTGCGGCGCTGTTGTCAGCCACCAGACATTCGATGAGCACCCGCACAGGCGCGAACTGCACTGTGCCGCCGATGTGACCTACATCGTCGCCGAAAGTGTCGGACTGAATCTTGGCCCGGCGCACGAGGCCCTGCCCGCTAAACCAGCGGTAGCCGCGCGCGCCGATGTTGGGGCCGCTCGCCGTTCCGTAGGTTTCGCTGAGTGAAGTCCGGCAAGTGCGGCATTTCTCCAACTCTCCCACAGGTATGCGGCGGTGGTACTCGCCCACGATGGTCGTGAAGTCGTTGGCTTGCTCTGTGAACAGGATGGTGCCATCCAAGCGCAGCACCGAACCCTCCAGTTTTAGGGTAAAAGCGCACCGCCAGTCGCCGAGGCCGTAGGTGTCGCCGTCGCCCCGCGTCACGCGGTCAGCGGCGATGTGGGCATCGGGCAGCGAGATGCTGAGGGTGCGCTGGGCGTTGGCCGCTGTGGCGGTGCAAGCGGCGAGGGCGAGTATTTTTAAGAAAAAAGGCATGGTGTGGGGGCGGGCGAGGGGTAAGGAAGGGGCGCAGGTCTCATAAACCGGCGGACTGCACGGATGTTGCGGTGGAGGGAGCGCACCAGATTTGACAATTTTTCAAAAGGTGTCAAATCTTCACGTTGCTACGGGCGAGCCGCTGGGCCAGTTCTTCGCCCACCAGCCGGTGGCCTTCTTCTAACCAGAACACTTGCACGTTGGGCATCCCCTCGTATTGTTTTTTGAGGGTCGATTGGCGCAGCATCGGGTCGTTCAGGCCGATGTAGACATCGGTGGGGAGTTGGCTTTCTTGCAAAATGGCTTTGATGCGGCGGCGACCGAGGTAGAACGAATCCATCGCTAGCCAGCAGCCGAAGGTGCGTCGGAGGCGTTCGGGGCGGTTCAGGTTGTTGGTGAGGAAGTGGTGAATGAGCGGCGGCACCAAGCGCATACTTCGGCCCAAGCGCACCAATCGGATGAACCAGTTGGGATTTTGCAAAATGTAGTACAGCAAGTGGCGTACCCACATCGGGGTGCGTGTCGCCATGCCCATGCCTTTGGTTTTCACGCCATCGGGCGAGAGCAGGTAGAGGTGATCGATTTGGCCGACCAATTCGGGCAGCATGGCTTGAGCGAGCCTGGCCCCGAAACTGAAGGCCATCAGCGAGAACTGGCTTTTGCCCTCATCTTCAGCGATTTGCCGGATAATGCCCAGCAGGTCTTCCTTCGTGAAGCTCTTTTTGGCCCACTCCGTCTGCCCGTGAAAAGGCCAATCAACGGCCACTACCGTATACCGCTCGGCCAGCGCCGGTTCGAGTATGGCAAACATTCTGGCTCGGTCGCCGAACCCGTGCAGCGCGATGAGCAAGTCCGGCCCGGTACCGAAGCGCAAGATGTGGATACGGCCAGCAGGGTGGGGGAGGAAGGAGGAAGTCATTTCGTCATTTCGGCTTCAATCATCTACTCGAAACTTGAACCCTACGCCGTGTATGTTCTCGATTTTGATGCGGTCATCCAGGTTCAGGTATTTGCGCAAGCGGGAGATGAACACGTCAAGGCTGCGGCCCAGAAAGTAGTCGTCTTTGCCCCAGATGGTTTCGAGGATGAACGAGCGCTTGATGACCTGGTTTTTGTGCTCGTTGAGCAGTTTGAGCAGGTCGGCCTCTTTCTGAGTGAGCGTTTCGGAGTAGCCTTCGGTGGTGAGGCTCAGGTTTTTGTAGTCAAAAACGTAGTTGCCGATGTTCACTGGGGCGTTGCCGCGCAGGATGCCAGTGTACTTCGAGCGGCGGAGGAAGATGTCGATCTTCAACAGCAGCTCCTCAATGCTGAACGGCTTGGTGATGTAGTCGTCCGCGCCGATGGTGAGGCCGTGGATCTTGTCCTGCTTCATGCTTTTAGCCGTCAGGAAAATGATGGGCACCTGCTCGTCGCGCTTGCGAATCTCCTGCGCCAGGGTGAAACCGTCCACTTCGGGCAGCATCACGTCGAGTATGCACAGGTCGAAGCGCTGGGCCGACTGGATGGTGTCGAGCGCGATTTTTCCGTCTTCACAGTAGGTAACTTGGTATCCGTTGAGTTCCAGATTGTCGCGGGTAACGAAGCTGAGGCTTTCGTCGTCTTCGACATAAAGAAGGTGTGCTTTCGTGTCGGCCATATGTTTGTGAATGTGGTAATCGGCGGTCGGGGGAGCGTGAATGTGCGGGCAAACATAAACAAGTTGGGGGACATGGCTGGCGAAGTTTGTAGCCATCAAGTGTGCAGGTGTCACCTGTAGGGTGCTTTTATTCCTAAAGCGGAGTATTAGCCCACTGCGAAGGATGTTTTCTTGCCTCAAAAAACAGATGCGACAGGCGGATGTTGGTTCTGGCTGCTGCTCTCTCGTTTCTGCATGATCATAATTCCATCTCTTATCGGTAGCATAATGTTTTCCACGCGTGGGTCTTGCTGTATAAAGTCGTTGAAAGCCCGCAGCGCGATTGATGTCTCATCCTTCGTGTCACTAGTCGCCACTTTGCCGTCCCAAAGTACGTTGTCGGCGAGGAGAAAACCGCCTATTCGGGTTTTGGCTAGAGCCAGTTCGTAATGCTTGGCGTAGTCTAGTTTGCCAGCGTCCATGAATACAAGGTCAAACTCTTCCTCCAACGTGGGGATTACAACAGCTGCATCGCTAAGATGAAGGATTACCTTTTGTTCCAAGTCTGCCTTTTTTACAAACTTTCGAATCAGCCAACCCAGCTCGTCATTCACCTCAATCGTGTGCAAGACCCCACCGTTAGTCAGCCCCTGCGCTATACATATAGCGGTGTACCCCGTGAAGGTGCCAATTTCCAGGGCTCGCCGGGGGCGCACCATCTGACTGATAAATCGGAGCAAAGTACCTTGATAAGCACCACTCAACATTTGTGGGCTAAGTGTGCGCAAGTGAGTTTCGCGTTCCAGTTCGAGTAAAATGGCCCCTGTTGGCGAAGTGTGTGCAAAGCAATACTCAAAGCTGCGATCGATGGCGGTCATATGAAGTGTGATGGTGTTTTTATGAAATTAGAATCGTTGACTTTCAAAGAGTTAGGAAAAAAGCAGCAACTGTTTCGCTAATTTTTATAGTTTTTTTCAAAAATTGCTTCTCGCTTTTAGAGAGATATTCTACCTTTGCACTCGCTTTTCGAGAGGGGTATGTTTTTCTCGCAAAAATGTTGTTTGAAGTCGTGTCAAAAAGCCTTTGAAGGCCACAAAAGTACGCCACTGTAGCTCAGTTGGTAGAGCAGCTGATTTGTAATCAGCTGGTCGGGGGTTCGAGTCCCTCTAGTGGCTCAGAAAGGGGGGTGCCCCGGAGTCGGAGAGCCGGGCCAGACTGTAAATCTGGTGCTTTATCGCTGAGTAAGTTCGAATCTCACCACCCCCACCTAATTTGTTTTGTGAAGACAAAACAGTTAGTTTTTACCTTTTTTTAGGTAAAAAAATTTTCCCCGTCTTCGCAAGGTTGCGGCGGGCTAAGCGGCGGACGAGGTTCGAACTCGCGACATTC
>JAYSUY010000408.1:0-4909 GCA_043718855.1 Saprospiraceae bacterium
CGCCGCATCGACTACCCAGCCATCATCGGCTACCCGGATACCTACGGGGGCAAAAACTGGACGGACGTGGAGGCTTGCTCTCCGGGCGTGAGCAACGACTACTGCGGCATTCACCGCAACTCGACGGTGGTGGGCAAGTGGTTTTTCATCTTGGCCAACGGCGAAACGGGGCTGAACGACCTGGGCACAGCGTACAGCACAGCGGGCATCGGCACCGAAAAAGCAGCCCGCATCCTGTTCCACGCCATGCGCTTCTACCTCAACCCGACGGATGGTTTTGCTGAACTCCGCAATGCAACGCTCGATGCTGCCGCTGACTTGCCGGGCATGGAGCAGTACGCCGACGAACTGGCCGAAGCGTGGTGCGCAGTGGGTGTGGGCGGCTGCGCGGTGGAGCCTACCGACGACCTAAACCTGCTTTCGCCCAACGGCGGCGAGACCTTCCAGACGGGCCAAACAGTGGAGGTGAAATGGGGAGTCACGCCCAATATTCAACGCATCCGCTTGCAGTACTCGCTCAACGGCGGTACCACTTGGTCGCTGATTGTCAACGATTTAGCCAATACAGGCCAGTACTCTTGGAAGGTGCCGAACGCCAACAGCCCGCTCTGCCTGCTCCGCGTGGCTGATGCCGACCAGCCCGGCACTGCCGACCGCTCGGACTCGACTTTTACCCTCACGGCCTGCAACCAGTTGGCTCATTTCAAGACTGCCGTAGGCAGCCTCTGCGCAGGGCAAAATCTCCACGCGGTGAACACTTCGCAGGATATGTCGGCAGATTTTGAGTGGCAGTTGGATGGTGTGCCGCTGCTGGCTCCGGCCTCTGAACTGGATGTGGTGCTGAACGAGCCGGGCGAGCGCCGCCTCTCGCTCATCGCTCGGCATCCGGGCGGCTGCACGGACACGTTCAGCCTGACAGTGACAGTGCTGCCCAAGCCTTCGGCGGCGTTCACGACCGAGGTTTCGGGGACGGTACTGGTGGCAAAAGCGGCGTTTCAAGGGGCCGACCTGTACCTCTGGACGCTGAACGGGCTGCCTGTGGGCGGCAACGCGCCCAGCCTGACCGTTTCGGTGCAGCCGGGCGCGAACACGCTCTGCCTCTACGTTGTGTCGGATGCCTGCCCGATGGGCAACGCGCAGCAATGCGCCACGCTGCAAGTGACCGAGGCGGTGCCTTGCGCCGTGACGGAGGAACTGTGGCGGCAGGTGACGTACACGGACGAGGTGGTGGACATGGCGGAGGATTCGCTCTACCTCTACGGGGCTACGGAGGGCGGTCTGGTGCGGGTGAGCAAGTCGGATGGCTCGCTCACCGTGTTCAAACCCGACAACTCTGGGCTGCACAGCCTGCCGGTGACTTGCGTGAGCATCCGGCAGGGCAAGGTGCTGGTGGGGACGAACTGCGGGATTTCGGTCTTCGACGGGGTCGGGTGGGAGTTGATTCAGGCACCTGTGTCGCCTATGCTCTCGGTGAACGAAATCAAACAGATCAGGACCGGGGCAGACGGCACGACGTGGATTTGGGGCATCAAAGACAGCGACTCATACCTGACGAAGTGGCGGGCCGATGACTCGATCAGGCATTTTTTCTTGCCCTACCAGCAGGGCGGCTTGCAGGCAATTTTGCCCCTTGATGGCGAACTCTACACGGTCGGTTATGTGGATCATTTTGGCAAAATCAACCTGAATGAAAAACGGGTGGAGCTCCCGACGGACAGCTTCCCCATCAATGCCAACCCGAAGGCCATCACTGCCAACGCGACCTATTTGTTCATTGGCACCTTGAAGGGTTTGGTCCGCATTCACCGAGTGAGCGGCCAGACGGATGTTTTCCCTTCTGCCCAAATTCTCATGGCTCAAACCGATACGATGGGTGGCGTGTGGCTGCACATTGGAGGGAATAACCCGCAGTATTTCAGCGAAAACGAGACGTTTGTCACCACCAACGACCCGATTTTTTCGGGAGCCTCACTTAAATCCATGTTCCGTACCAGCGACGGGCGCATCTGGATTGGCACTCGCGTGGGCTTGCGGGTGCTGGGCGGCGGCCAGTGGCAGTCCATCAGCGTATCGCCCAACCCGCTGACGTACTACTCGCCGATGGGTGTTGCCGCAGGTGGGCCAGATGACCGGGCAGTGATGTCTGACAACCGCCGGGTGGTAGACATCACGGACACTACGCCCTTTTTGGTGGTGCCCGACTGCACAGCGAGCATGGACCAACTGCTCATTGACACGCTGGGTTTTGTGTGGGGCATTTACAGCGGCAAGTTGGCGCGGATGTCATACTCGGGCCTTTGCCAAAAAGACATGGCCGCGCTGCCGGGTTTCCCTGACCCGACTCCGGTCGGCTTTAACCACTTGGCGCGGTGGCGGGAGTATGTCGTGGTGAGTTCGCCAGGCAAGATTTTTTTCTACAACGTCTTCACCAGCACGTGGGCAAAGTTGGATGGCTTGCCCAGCGGCATCTGGTACCTTGCCAACAACAAGTCGACCAACTTTTGGGCGCACAACGACAAATTTTTAGTGGAAATCAGGCCTGATTTTACGTTCCAACTGCACCCTGTGCCATTCCCCCCCACCGGACAGTACTCTCCGCTGGGGAGCGCGATAGCCACCGATGCGGAGGGCCAAGTCTGGTTGGTGCGAATAACCTACAGCTTGCCCTCCCAGTACCATCAACTGCACCGATACGACCCTGCTTCGGACACTTGGCATTCGGCCCAAAAACTCAACACGGCCATGAAGTGGGATGTCATCTCGACCATCAACGTGAAGGCCCAAAACGACATCTGGCTCGGCTACCGCGGCTACTACGAAAACGGCTTAGTGAACTACCACCCTGCCGACAGCACCTGGCAGCAGTACACCACCTGCAACTCTGGCCTGCCCAGCAACCGCGTCGTGGACATCGATTTTGGCAAAAACGGCACGGTGTACGTCGCCACCGAAAACGGGGCCGGCATCTTCACCCCTACCTCCCAGATGCTCAACCCAGAATTTTTAACGGAAAAACCGAACATCTGTGCGGGCATCCCTGCCACCTTCACCAACCAACACTCAGGTGCCACCACCTACGTCTGGACAGTGGACGGCCAGCCCGTAGCCAGCACCCGCCACCTGACCTACACTTTCTCCGCTGCGCAGCAGTACATCGTCACCCTCGAAGAAAGCAACTCGGAGGGCTGCATAGCGGCGTACAGCCAAGCCGTGCAGGCCCGCCCACGCGCCGACCTTTCGGGGCTGAAACAGCAGCACGTCGTGTGCGATGCCTCCACCTACATGGAAGCACCCGCAGGTATGGCGGCCTACGAGTGGATCAGGGACGGTGTGTTGGTCGGCACGGCAGCCACACTGCCTGTGCAAGAGGGTGGCAACTACATCCTGCGCGTCTTCGACCACTGCGGCAACAAGGCCGAAAGGACCCTCAACGTGCTGCTCTCGGAGTGCGTGTGGCCGGGCGACGTGAACAGCGACGGCATCGCGGACTACCGCGATTGGATGCAAATGGGCCTCGCCTACGGGTTTTCGGGGCTTTCGAGGGGTTTGCAAGGCCAATACTGGGAGGGCGTGCCAGCCGCCAACTGGTTTGGCTCGCTGCCGGGCGGCATCAATTTCAAACACGCCGACACCAACGGCGATGGGCTGGTGGACTTGCGCGACTTCGAAGCCATACTGAGCAACTACCGCCGGGAGCATGGTGCTTACCCGCCCCTGCCCGGCCTCTCGCAAAGCCCCCTGCAACTCAAGCCCCTGCTGCTGCAAGCCCCCAACACGGCCAACGGCCACCGGATGCGCGTAGGCATCTATGCAGTGCAGGAGCAGGGCTTGCCGCCCGAATGCTACAGCGCGGGCTTCGCGCTGGAGTATGTGCTGCCGCCCAATCTCTCGCTTGGCGGGCCACCAGAAGTCAGTTTTGCCAACACCTCGCTCGGCCCGCAAGCCCTGACGATGGCCCGCGATGTGTCTGCCGAGCATCGCATCGAGATGGCGCTCACGCGGCTCGACCACCAGAACCAGCCGGGCCTTTCGTTCCTCTCGGCAGTGGAGTACATCGTGATTGACGACAACATCGGCACGGGCGACACCTCCACACTGCTGCTGCGGGTGGTGGGCTCGCAGGTGCTGACCAACGATGGTCAGTTGGTACCCGTAGGGAGCCAAACGGTGGCGTTCAAATTTGTGGACGGCATGGTGAGCGACACAACGAGCGGCACCGACGGTGGCCCCGCGCTGAGCAACGACGCTTTGCTGCTGTCGCCCAACCCGACAACAGCCCGCTTGCAAGTGCTGCTGACGGCTCCGAATTCGCCCTCCGCTGCGCGCTTCCAGCTGCTGGATGCGTGGCAGCGGGTGGTTTGGGAAAGCATCGGCACTGGCTCACCCATCCAGTTGGATGCTGACCTGAGCGGCCAGCCCGCTGGGGTGTATTTCCTTCGAGCGACATCAAGCGGCGGCCAGTTGACCAAGCGCGTGGTGAAGATGTAGCCGCCATTCCCGGTATTTTCTTCCATCAAATGCACCCGCTTGCGGAGTGTCTTTGGCGGAGCCTTGCCCACATCACAGCACTTTTTTTTATGAAAAAAACCGCTCGTTTCTATTCCGTTCGGTTTTGCTTGCGCGAGCCGCCCAGCAGCCACAGCCCGCCCGCCGCAACGGCTTTCCGAGAAATCGCCCGCTGCGACATCTCGGTTCATCAGGCTGAAAACCAGTCGTTTGACATCCAAGCCGACATCACGCTGACTGATGCCGAGGTCGCTCGGCAGGTGATCCGCCGCTTGGACTGGCTGGACTTGGCACTTTGACTTTTCACTTTTCAACACACACACTTGCACAATGAAAAACACACTTTTTTTCCTCCTCCTTGCTTGCAGCGCAGCAGCCCAATCGCCCAGTGCTGTGCCGAAAG
>JAYSUY010000409.1:0-4907 GCA_043718855.1 Saprospiraceae bacterium
CGGCGGCCACTACGACGTACAGCACCACACCCAACTACTCAACGAACTGATTGCCAACGGCAAACTCAAACTCAAAGAGGGTGGCGACTTCCAAGGCAAACGCATCACCTACCACGATTCCTGCTATCTGGGCCGCGCCAACGATGTGTACGAAGCCCCCCGCGCCTTGCTCGAAGCACTCGATATCGACCTCGTCGAGATGAAGCGCTCGCGCAAAAACGGCCTCTGCTGCGGGGCTGGCGGCGCGCAAATGTGGAAGGAAGACGAACCCGGCGACAAGCGCATCAGCCTCGAACGGGTGGAAGAAGTCCTATCGACTGGTGCCTCAGCAGTGGCGGCCAACTGCCCCTTCTGCATCACTATGCTGCAAGACGGCCTGAAAGCCAAAGAGAAAAACGAAGAGGTACCCGTGTATGACCTCTCGGAAATGATCCTCACGCGACTTGCCTAATCCATGCAACTGAAACTGTATCAGGTAGATGCCTTTGCCACAAGTTTGTTCAAAGGCAACCCCGCCGCAGTGGTGCCGTTGGAGCATTGGCTCGACGACGCGCTGCTGCTAGCCATTGCCGAAGAAAATAACTTGGCAGAGACCGTCTTTTTTGTCCCGCAGGCCGACGGCACCTACCACATCAGGTGGTTCACGCCGGAAATCGAGATGGACCTCTGCGGCCACGCCACGCTGGCAGCCGCCCATGTGCTGTACCAACACCTGGGCCACTCGAAGCCAGAAGTCGTTTTTTCCTCCAAAAGTGGCATCCTGAAAGTGTCGCGGGCGGGCCAAGTACTGACGCTCGACTTTCCCGCTTGGCCACCCCAGCCCGCCTCAGCGCCGTCAGCCGTTCTGGCTGGAATCGGCGCTAATCCGCTCGAAGTGCATCAATCCAGAGACTACCTCTTGGTGTTCGCCTCCGAAGCAGAAGTTCGGGCCATTCAGCCCAACCAAGCCATCTTGAATCCCTTGAATTTGGGTACCGGAGGTATCATCGTGACGGCCCCGGGCGACAGCGTAGATTTCGTATCGCGCTTTTTCACCCCCGGAGCCAGCGTGTTTGAAGACCCTGTCACTGGGTCAGCCCACTGCACACTCACCCCTTTTTGGGCTAAAAAATTGGGCAAAACTGACCTTCGCGCCCTGCAAGTCTCCAAACGAGGCGGCGAATTGTACTGCCAACTCCGCGGCGACCGAGTCGAAATCAGCGGTCAGGCCATCACCTATTTGGAAGGAAAAATCTTTTTGACATGACCAGCACCCTTACCGCTCCACGCCTCGCCTCCGCCCCCCATTTCTCCCCCGACTCCCGCGTGTGGGTGTACGTCGCCGAGCGCACGCTCAGCGAGCAAGAGTCCGCCTACGCGGAGCAGCAACTCGCCGACTTCTGTCGCCAGTGGACAGCCCACAACCAACAACTCCGGGCCGCCGCCGAAGTCCTCGACCACCAGTTTGTGCTGCTCATGGTAGACGAAACACAGGCCGGGGCCAGCGGCTGCTCCATCGATAAGTCGGTACATTTTCTGGAAAACTTGGGCCACACCCTCGGTGCCGACCTCTTCGAGCGGATGCGCTTCGGCTGGCTCGACCCCGCTGGCTCGCTCCACATGAGCCGCCGCGACGAGTTCGCGCAGTTGGTACAATCTGGCGGCATCGCCGCCGACACACTGGTTGTCAATACGTTAGTTCAAACCAAGCGCGACTTGGAAGAAAAATGGCTGCTGCCCTACGGCAAGAGTTGGCACCGCAGGCTTTAATGATGAACTATGAACGAGGAACTATGAGTCGTGAGATGCCTCGCCGTTCATCGTTTCTCGTTCATAGTTCATCCTTCTCCGATACTCCGTCGGGGTCATGCCCGTCGCTTTTTTGAAAGCATTGTTGAACGACACCTTGTTGTTGAACCCCACCGCGTAAGCCACCTCGATGACGTGCAGCGCACTGCGCGGCGTATCGGCCAGCATCTGCTGCGCCTCCTCAATGCGGAGTTGATTCACATACTCGAAAAAACTTGCCCCCCACTGTTCGTTGATGACCTGCGAAACATGGTGTTTGCCCATGTCTAAACGCTTGGCGAGCAGGTCGAGGTTCAGGTCGGGGTTGCGGTAGAGCCGCTCCGATAGCATCAGCCCGTTCAGTTTTTGCCACAGCGAGCGGCCCGCTTCGGGCGTGAGACCAGAGTTGCGGTACTTGACCGGGGCAGTAGGCTCCGTCCACCTAAAACCCTCAAAAACAGCGGGCTGCACAAAGCCCATGTAGGCGATGAAGTAGATGAAGGCCGTCATCGTGGCCGAGATGTGGTAGTCCCAGGCCCGGTTGAAGCCCGGCAGCCGCACCAGTACGAAGTAAGAAGCGTAGGCCAGCGCGAAGCCCAAAAAGTACAGGTTGAGCCACATCGCCCAACGCGCTGTGTCGCCCACACGCGGCTGGGTGCGCAGGTAGCGCAGGTTGAGCACAGTATACGCGAGCATGTGCGCCACGCGCAACACTGTGAACGCATTGACCAAAATGATGGGCAGGGGAAAACTGGCCATGCCGCTCAGCACGGCCTGCTTGCTCTCCACATCCAGCGCGTACCAAGGCAACCAAGCCGCTACGTTCATCGCAAATGGCACCACATGGAGCCAGTCGGCACGGGTCATTGGGCGGTTTTCAAAAATAATACGGCAGTACCACCACAGCAGCGGGCCAAACAGCAGCGGGAAGCCCAGGCTCAGGTCAGCGATATGCGGCCACTCGCCGATGTAGCGCGTCCAGAACAGCACATACTCCACCAGCGTGACCGCAAAAAGCAGCAGCAGCAAAGCCAGCAGTCGGTTGGCCGCCAGGCGGCGGCTGGGGCGGCGGAGCAGCACGGCGGCGATGAACACGGCCTGCGCGGCGGCGAAGAGGAACACGATGGTCCAGGTATCGAAGGAGGGTGGTGGCATGGAGCAAAAGTAACCTTGCGCAGTATTCTCAGCCGGGAAGTCCATTCCGGGAAGGGTCAAACTTTATCGGCATTGACGTTTTGGTTAAAAAAAGCGGGGAATTTTGGCAGATTTTTTCACCAAACACATCGACACATGACCCACCACTTCTCCCTGCTGCTGCTCGCAGCCGTCGCCTTCTGCCTTCCGGCAAACGCCCAAAATCACTTCACCAAAATGACCGATCCGACCAACCCGACCGTCACTTTTGCCAATACCTCAGCCACCTACAAGGGCGCGGTTTGGATAGATTTGGACGGCGACAACTGGCCCGACCTCTTCGCCAGCCAGCGCTTCCTGTTCCGCAACAACCAGGACGGAAACTTCACCCGCCTGCCCGACCTCGATGCGGCCCCGCTGGGCCAGGGGTCGTCAGGGTCGAGTTGGGGCGACATCAACAACGACGGCTTCCCGGATTACATCGCCACCGGATTGGTGTCGGGGATGTACTTCAACAAGGGCGACAACACCTTCAGCAACCAAACTGCGCTGCTGCCCAATTTCGACAACTACGCGGGCTGGGACTGTGCGCTGGCCGATGCCGACAACAACGGCCTGCTGGACTTGCTGTTCGTTCACGCTTGCTGCACCTTCCACCCTACACCGCCCGTGCCGTGCCGCTTTTTTCTGCAAAAAGCCAACGGCACCTTCGAGCAGCAGGCGGGCTACGAATTTACCGACACGACGGCGGCCTACACCATCCCCACTTGGGCTGATTATGACCTCGACGGCGACATGGACTTGTTCATTGGCACAGGGCCGGGCGGTACGCCAGGCATTGACTTCTGCTACCGCAACATGCTGAAAGAGAAGGGCGTATTCTCTCTGGAACGCCTCACGACCTTCCCGTTTTTGGAGCAACAGGACGGCCAGACCTACAACTTCACGGACTACGACAACGACGGCGACCTGGACATTTGCCTGACCAACTACGGCGGCGCGAAGTCCCGTTTTTACAAAAACACGGGCGGCGTGTACGCGAGCCTCAACACAACTTTCACCACGCAGGGCACTTACTTGGCCAATGTGTGGGCCGATGTAGACAACGACGGGGACGAGGATGTACTGATTTCCAACGACGGGGCGACGACGGTCAGGCTGTTCCGAAACAAGGGTGGCAGCAGCGGTTTTGCTGGGATAAAAACGGCAGGAACAGCCAACGGCAATGCCTGCGGCATTGCAATGGCGGACTACGACAACGACGGCGACCTCGATTTTTACACCAACGGCGCAACCACGGCCCGCACCTTGTTTCGCAACGACACGCTGGCGCAGGGCCGTCACTGGGTGCAGTTCGCGCTGGTAGGGACAACGAGCAACCGCTCAGCCATCGGCACAACACTGCGCGTGAAGGCCGTTATCAGCGGCAAAGCGGTGTGGCAAATCCGGCAGGTGCTGGCCCACAACTCGTTTCAGGGCCAGAGCGATTTGCGCCAGCATTTTGGCCTGAACGACGCGACGCTGCTCGATTCGGTGGAAGTGCGCTGGCCTTCGGGCCTCGTACAGCGGTTCGCGGGGCTGGGGGCCGACCGGTTTTATAAACTCGTGGAGGGGCAGCCGATACAGCCCATCGTGGCTGCGCCAGAGCCACAATTGGCTGCTTCCGTTCGCATCTCACCCAGCCCGTCTGCCGAAGGCTTTTTGATCGAGACAGACGTGGCGGTGACGGCGGTAGAAATTTTTGACAGCACGGGGCGAGCGGCAGCGGTGGACATCCAAGAAGTGGGCAATGTGCAGCAGGTGCGCTGGCGGGAGAAGCAACCTGCCGGGGTTTACGTTGTACGTGTACGGCTGGAAGGCGGGGCGGTGGTAGCGAAGGAGGTGGTGAAAATTTAAGGGGCAAGGGGCAAAGGGCAAAAAGCAAAGGGCAAAAAGCAAGGGGCAAAAGCCGTGAAGGGAAATCCTGGTACCGAAGTGATTGGAGAAGGAGGGCGGCCCATCAGCAA
>JAYSUY010000410.1:0-4904 GCA_043718855.1 Saprospiraceae bacterium
CACTTTTGGGAGGAGGCCAGCCTGGTGCGCAACGCTTCGGCATACTTCGGCCCGGTGTGGACGCTCAACGTGGAGGTGATGCTCTCCATCATCGTGCCGCTGTTGGTGCTGCTCATCCGCTACCGCCCGCGCTGGTTCAAGTACCTGTGGGCGATTTCGCTGGTCTGGACCTCGTTTTACTCCATGTTCGTGTTCCACTTCATGTGCGGCATCTGGATCGCTGCTCACTTTGAGGACATCCGCCGTTTCGATTTCCAGAAATCCCGCCTCTACCCCTGGCGCTGGGCGATTTACGCGGGCATCTACCTGCTCTACGCCATGCGCGAGTGGATGGATTTTGTGCCGCCGGGCGACTACTGGCACTACTGGTCGGCTCTGCTGGGCTTCAATGTGTTCCACTTCACGGGCCTCGGCGCGGCCCTGATTTTGGTGAAAGTGATCCAATCCGAGCGGCTACAGCGATGGCTCTCCGTGCGCCCGCTGCTGTTTCTGGGCCGCATCTCCTACGGCATCTACATCGTGCACTGGTATTTTCTGTTCAATGTGCTGCAACACCGCTACTGGGGCTGGCGCGAGCGGCTCGACCTTTCCGACACGCGCACTCATCTGCTCATTGGCGCGGCAGCCCTCGTGCTGACCCTCGCAGCAGCCACCGTACTGCACTACGCGGTGGAAAAGCCGTTCATCCGCTGGGGACGGACATGGGCGGCGTGGGCGAGGGAGCGGTTTGCGTGAGCGAAAGGTAGGAACGCGGATCGGGCGGATGTCGCAGATTTCCGCCGCGATTGGTGTTTTCACCAAGTGCGGCAGGAAAATCAGACCCTCACGAGCCGCGCTGCGCTTGGGTTTTGTGATAGTGGAGACTGGCGGCCAGTGGGAATTAGGCGCACATCTAAAAAAAACGCGCCCGGTGCTTTACAACACCGAGCGCATTTTTTCCGCTGATAAATCTCCCCTACTTCGCCACCACAAACCGCTCTGTCACTGCGCCTTTCTCCGTCTGCAAAGTCAGCAGGTACAGACCACCCTCGTAGGCGGCGGCGTTGAGTTCGAGGCGGTGAGCACCGGCGGGCTTGGTTTCGTTGGCTGCAAAAGTCTGCATCAGTTGGCCCTGCAAATTGCGGACGTAGAGGCTGTACGCGCCGTCCGTAGGCAGTTGGTATTCCACAAAAAGCGCCGAGTGTGCCGGGTTGGGGAAACACCGGATGGCCGCTTTTTCTCCTGTAAAAAACTGCGTCTCGCTACTGCCTGGAGCGTTGGCCTTCGAGCCAAGCGGTTTCTGACGCTCGGCAATCGGGCCAGCGAACGGCGGCGGCGTGATGCCGCACTCCTCGATGAGCGCCCACACATCGCTGCCGCGCTGCGCGTGGAAGCCCGGAGTCATGCGCACATAATCGCCCGCATGAAAAATCACCTTGCGGCCCGGCGAGACGGTGCCGTTGGACTCCACAAAATCCTCTGCCATGTAGATGCCCGGCGCGATGCTGCCGCCCACAAACAGGTTAGGCAAACAGGTCGTCAGCAGGGTGAAGTAATCGGTGGTGTACATCCCCCGACCGTGCGTGCCAGCCGCCACGAGGTGGTCGCTGCGGCGGTATTGCAACATATCCACCCGCACATTGGCGAGGCCGTAGTTGCTGGTGGGCCACCACTGCGTAGCCGTGCCATCCAGGTCGTCGGTACTCCACACGCCGAGTTCGGTGGCGAGCAGCATTTTGTCGGCATCGAAGGGGTGAAACATGGCCCAGCGCACCGGCATATCGGGCAAGTCACCCTCAATGTTCGTCCAGCCCATGCCGCCGTTGGTGGTTTCCCAAATGCTGGTTACACCAAAACTGGAGGTGGTGATGATGATGCGGCTGTCGTCGCCCCTTGCCACTGCGATGCTGCTGATGTAGGTCGTGGTGGGTGCGTTCAGGTTTGTTGTCGTCACCCCGCCGTTGGTGTGGGCATTGTCCACCCGCAGCAGCCGCCCGCCAGTTGAAGCGATGAACATCCGGTTGGCAGTGGTTTGCGAAGTGGCAAATGCGCTGATTCGTGCGCCGTTGAGTTCCGGGATGCGCTGGTAAGTGATCGTGTTCGCGCCACCCACGTCGGTCACGCGGCCCAGCGTGTCGCGGGCATCCGAGAAATAAAACACGTTGGCCACATCGTCAAGTTTGGCGGGCGTGATGAAGAGAGCAGCGGCTTTACCGCCGATGATGCCGCCGAAACTGACTCCACCGTTGGTGGAGAGGTTGAACCAGCCGTTTTGCGAGCCGGTGATTTGGATGTTCGGGTTGTCTTGGTCAATGAAGCAGAATGCCCCATCGGCCCCCGTCGGCTCGTCGGTGTTGGCGAGGCCTGGCAGGTTAAACCGTTGAGTGCCATTGTCTTGAGTACCGCCCAACATGTAGTTGGAGCCGCTGGCGGGGTGCAGGCAGTTGGCGTAAAACTGCGTCACGTTGTACGAGTTGTTTTTCTGGGTCAATGTTGGCACAGCCGCTGCACCGTTGGTGCTGCGGTACACGCCACCGTCGTTGCCAAAAATCATCTCGTTGGAATTTCCGGGACGGTAAACGATGGCGTGGTGGTCGGCATGTACGCCGCCGATGCCCGTCCAGTTGGCACCGCCGTCGCCGGAGACGAACATGGACTGGTTGCCCGCCCACAGGCGGTTGGCGTTGTTCGGGTCGACGGCCATGATTTCGGCGTACCAGCAGAACACGCCGAGTGCTGGCACAGTCTGCGGGGTCCAGTTGGTGCCGCCATCGGTGCTTTGAAAAATGCCGAGGCAGGGGCTGGTATTGGCCGGGCCGTTGGGGTTTTCGAGCATAGCGTACACCGTGTTGGCATTGCTTGGGGCGCAAGCCAGTTCGATGCGGGCAAAGCCGGTGGCGGGCAGGCCCGCAGTGACTTCGGCCCAAACGCCCGCTTGTGAGCGGAATACGCCGCTGCCGTTCACGCCAGCGAAGAGATCGCCGTCGGCAGCGATTTCGAGGTCTTGCACCGAACCGCCGGGCGCGCCGGCTAGGGCGGGCCAGGTGATGCCGTTGTCGGTGCTGCGGCGGATGCCAGAGTTGGTGGCTGCGTAGACTTGGCCTGCCGCGTCCACCACGATTTTATTGATGGTCGTGAAAGCCGCGGTGGCGGGCAGTCGCGCCCAGTTGGTGCCGCCGTCCATGGAGCGCCAGATGCCCAAGCCGCGCACCGCATCAGCGTTGCTGAATCCGCCTTCGCCAGTGCCGAAGTACAGGATGTTGGGGCTGGCGGGGTTTTGGGCAATGGTCGTGATGGCGAGGTTGTCGAAGAAGTCGTCGGAATTGACCCAAGTCGGCACCGCCGCATCTATGTTGGTGGTGCGCCATAGGCCGCCCGCTACGCCTGCTGCCCACACTGTGCGGCGAGCCGGGTCGTTGAGGTCGAAGATGAGGCCGCGTGTGCGGCCGCCCACGTTGTTGGGGCCGCGCTCTTGCCAGTACACCGGGATAGCGTCTTCTTTTTCAGCGAGTTGGCCGCGTTTTTTCTCCGCAATCTGGTAGGCTTTGAGCAGCCGCTCGCGGGGTACGGTGTTCGTTTTGGGGTCGCGAGTCATCTGGAATTCCTGCTGGTAGCGACCGGCGACTTTGCCCGGCAGGGCGTAGGCTCCTTTTTTGTCCGGTGCGGTGGCGGTGCTGGGCTTGGGGGCCAAGATGCCGGAGCGGAGTATGCCAATCGTGAGAAGGGCGAGACCCCAAAGGATCAGCCTGAGTTTAAGGTTGGATTTCATGGTTCGAGAGTTTGAAGAGTTTGAAGAGTTTGAAGTTTTTGGAGTTTGAAGTTTGAAGTTCGAGACACCCTCCGAGACGCTGAGCGCGGAGTCGGATGCAACTTCAAACTTCAAACTTCGAACTTCAAACTGGAACTTACTTTTTCAGCGCATCAATCTGCTTCTGCTGCTCAATGACCATGAGTGTGAGTTGCTCGATTTTTTCCAGCAACAGCCGCTGCGTTTCGCCGAGTTCAATGCCGCCGTTGGCTTCCACCTGCTTCGCAGATGGCATACCTGGCAGGTGTTTGTTTTTCAGGATAAACTCCTCCCACTCGCAGGGGTCGGGCGCGGTGTAGCCGTTTTCAAAAACGTAGTCGGGCCACGCGGCTTGGAGGGCCACTTTGGCCTCTTCGCACACGATGCTGCCGTTGACGTAGAGGCTGTGGGTACCTGGCGTGGTGGGCGGGTTGCCGATGATGAGGCGACCATCCACGCGGCCATCAGTGGTCACGTTCAGGCTATTGGTGTTGGTATTGCCGGTTACGGTGGCGTTGGTGTTCACTGTCAGGCTGTTAGCAGTAGCCGCGCCACCGATGGTGGCTGTGGTGGTTACGTTCAGGCTGTTGCTCGTGGTGTTACCAGTCACGGTAGCCGTGCCATCGAGGCGGCTGTTGCCCAACACTTCGAGGCGGTTAGCAGTCGGCAGTATGCCCAGGCCGAGGTTGCCAGCGATGCGGGTAGCGCCGCCGAGGTCGATCTCGGTAGCGGGGGCAAAGTTGCGGATACCGACCCGAGCGCCATCATCGAAGAGTTGGCTGTCGCCGAGTTTGCTCGATGGGTTGTCTGGAGGCAGGAAGCGAGCGATGCGGTTGGGTGTGCCGCTGATGTCGGCGCTGGAGAGTAGTTTGTGCCAATCTGCACCAGACCAGTCGGTAGCATTGCCGGTTTTGAAGCGGTTCCAGATGCCTGAATTACCGAAAAACATCTGGTGGTCGTGGCTGGTGCCGCCGGGGCCGAGCGTGAGTACGCCGCCCTGATCGCCCGATGTGGCAGGTAGCAACAGGCCGCCAGTGAGTATGGCGCGGTTTTTCAACTCGAAATACGCCTCGTCAAAGTAGGTGTTGGGCGCATCGTTGGTCGCTTGGTTCTTGTCGAAGTGGATGCGACCAAAAAA
>JAYSUY010000042.1:0-6687 GCA_043718855.1 Saprospiraceae bacterium
TTAGACGGATTAGACACGGATTTTTTAGGCGTGAGGGGCCATCTTGAAAAAATCGTGTCTAATCCGTCTAACCCGTTCCATCCGTGTCCCATTCCTACCTCGGTGGGCTGGCGGCCAAGTAGTTACCCAAAAAAAAGTGGTGGCACGACTCGAAGTCTTGCCACCACTGAACTGCAAAATGATTCGCGAAACGGGTGCTTCGCTATACAATCCCCATCTCCGGGTTGCCGCCCTTCACGCCCTTGAAGTAGTCCCAGATGTAGGCCAAGTCGCGCTCCTCATCGCTGGTGGGGTAAAACAATTCAGGGTCGAAGAACACCTCCCGGCGTTCAAAGTCGAATTTGCAGAGGCAGATAGGCACACCTGCCAGCCGAGCGATGTGGTAAAACCCGGTCTTAAACTTGTCCACCTTTTTGCGGGTGCCTTCAGGGGCCATCACCAAGTGCAGCCGCTCATTGTCGTGGAATGCCTCCACCGTAGCGGTCACGAAATTGTGGTTTTTGCTGCGGTCCACCGGGATGCCGCCCCACCATCGGAACAAAAACCCGAAGGGCGGGCGGAAGAGGGTGTGCTTGCCAACGTAGTTGGCCCGCAATCTACCTGCGCTGTTGGTCAGCACACCGAGGGGAAAATCCCAAGTGGAGGTGTGAGGCGCAACGGCGACCACCACTTTCGCTAGGTGGTGAGGATATTGGCCGGTGATTTTCCAGCCAACGAGGCGCATGATGAGAGCAGAGAACGCGGAAAACATGGTTGGCGTGGTTCAAGTTTGGCCTGACATTCACCGGGTGACTTCGAGTCACCCGGTGAATCAGTGTGGTTCAGTTTTTCCCGATGCAGTTCAGGTCGTCGAAGGCTTGTTTGAGGCGGGTGACGAAGGTTTTTTCGCCTTCGCGGAGCCACACACGGGGGTCGTAGTATTTTTTGTTGGGCTTGTCGTCGCCGTCGGGGTTGCCGATTTGGGCTTGCAGGTAGCCTTTTTTGGCTTCATAGTAGGTGCGCACCCCGTCCCAGTAGGCCCACTGCATATCGGTGTCAATGTTCATCTTCACCGCGCCGTACTCGATGGCTTCGCGGATTTCGCTCTGAGCAGAGCCGGAGCCGCCGTGAAACACGAAGTTGACGGGTGTTGGATTGCTGATGCCGAATTTCTCGCGGATGTACTCCTGCGAATTTTTCAGGATGACGGGCTGCAACTTGACGTTGCCGGGCTTGTACACGCCGTGTACGTTGCCGAAAGCCGCCGCGATGGTGAAGTTGGGGCTGATTTTTTTCAACTCCTCGTAGGAGTAAGCCACCTCATGGGGCTGGGTGTAGAGGCGGGCGGAGTCCACGTCGGAGTTGTCCACGCCGTCTTCTTCGCCGCCGGTCACGCCGAGTTCGATTTCGAGGGTCATGCCCATCTTGGCCATGCGGGCGAAGTATCGGGCCGAAATCTCGATGTTCTCGTGGAGCGGCTCCTCCGAGAGATCGAGCATGTGGCTGCTGTAGAGCGGGTAGCCGTTTTTTTCATAAAATTTTTCGCCTGCATCCAGCAAGCCGTCTACCCACGAGATGATGCCGAGGGCGCAGTGGTCGGTGTGCAAAATAACGGGTACGCCGTAGGCTTCGGCCATTGCGTGGACGTGCTGCGCCCCGCTGATGCCGCCCGCAATGGCGGCCCGGTTGTCGGTGTTGCTCAGGCCTTTTCCGGCAAAAAAAGCGGCACCGCCGTGCGAGAACTGGATGATGACGGGGCTGTTGACCGCTGCCGCTGTTTCGAGTACTGCGTTGACGGAGTTGGTGCCAATGACGTTGACGGCGGGCAGCGCGAAGTTGTGCTCGTTGGCGTAGTTGAGTAGGTCAGTGACCTCTTGTCCATGCAGGACACCGGGACGGAATTTGCTCATTTTCAGCGAGATGAATGGTGAAAGATGAAGGATGTGGCAGTTCAGGTGGGCAAAAGTAGAAAAAAATCACACCCCCACTCCACCAGATACCGCTCTGCACGAACGAGTGGGGCGGTGCCAAAAGGTAACTGTGGTAGTTGGTGGCTACTGCTCAGCAAATTTAAAATCCCAAGCCCGAAGCCCAACTTCAAACTTCAAACTCTCAAACTTCACACGCCCATTTCCACCAAATACCGCTCTGCATCAAGTGCAGCCATGCAGCCCGTGCCAGCAGCCGTCACGGCTTGGCGATAGATTTTGTCCTGCGCATCGCCGCTGACGAACACGCCGGGGACTTTGGTTAGGGTGCGGCCCGGTGCAGCCAGCAGATAGCCCGTTTCGTCGCGGTCAAGCCAGTCGGCGAAGATATCTGTGTTAGGCTTGTGGCCGATGGCAACGAAGAAGCCTGTTACATCCAACGTGCTGACTTCCTGTGTTTTAGTGTTGCGGATGCGCACTCCGGTCACGCCGTCGTCGCCCAGTACTTCCTCTGGGGAAGTGTTCCAGTGGACGATGAGGTTGGGTGTGTTGAGTACTCGCTCCTGCATAATTTTGGAGGCCCGCATCTCGTCGCGGCGCACGAGGAGGTGTACGGTGCGGCAAATTTTTGCCAGATAGGTGCTCTCCTCGGCAGCCGTGTCGCCGCCGCCGACGATGGCTACGTCTTGTTTTCGGAAGAAAAAGCCGTCGCAAACCGCGCAAGCCGACACACCAAGGTTTTGGAGGCGTTGCTCCCCTGGGATGTCGAGCCACTTGGCACTGGCCCCGGTGGCAATGATGACGGTGTTGGCCTGTATCTCCTCGCCGCTTTCCGTCCAAACTTTGTGCACGGGGCCGCTAAAATCTACCTTCGTGATCATCTCGTTGCGGATATCGGTCTCGAAGCGCAGGGCTTGTTTCTTGAAATCTTCCATCATCTCCGGGCCGTGCTTGCCATCGGGGTAGCCGGGGTAATTTTCCACGTCATTGGTGATCATGAGTTGGCCGCCGGGCTGTGGGCCAGTGTACATCAGTGGGCTAAGGCCGGCGCGAGCGGCGTAGATGGCAGCACTGTAGCCAGCAGGGCCGGCTCCGATAATGAGGCATTTTACTTTTTCCATAATGGTGGCGAAGGTAGGAAGTCCGCATTGCAGGCTTCTTTTTTGGAGGCAAGATTTGGGGGAAATGTTGTGGTGAGGACGAATTGTATCCTGTCAAGGAACGGGTGAATAATAACTTGTGATTTTCAGGTAGGTTAGTTTTTACCCAGACAGGCTATCTTTTTGTGAGAATAGTGGGGCTATTTAATCAAAAAGATAGCCTGTCTGGGTGAAAAGGAATCACATCAAATGGACAAGTTATTATTCACCCGTTCCTAAAAATGGCCGACATCCCGCTGGGGGCTGTCGGCCATTTTTCGATGATTTAAAATACTGCTCAATTGTACCTGGCTGCCTCGTCATCTGTGAACGAGACGCGCACGACGGAGTCTTTGCGCTTGTTGCGCCACCACCAGTAGGCGATGCTGCCAACCAGCAGGTAGGGTACAAAAAGCATGTACAGGATGCCTGTGTTCAGTCCCCGACCAGCGGTGCCGCCGCTTTTGAGGTTTTGCTCTGCCGACATTTTGCACATGGGGCATTGGGCATCCAGCAGGTTCCAGCCGCTGGCCAAAAAGAAGGCTACGGCTGTCAATGCGATGATAATCAAGATTTTATTTTTCATAACGCTGAGTGTTGACTGATGAGTTGAGTGGTCTCAGGGGTAATACGGTTTCAGCATCAGGTAGCAGATGGGGCCCGTGATGGCGACGTACAACCAAAGTGGGTACACCCAACGGGCCATGCGCTTGTGGCGGTCGAACTGGTTGGTGTAGGCTCGAATGAATGTGAACAGGATGAAGGGCAGGATGACTGCCGCCAGCACGATGTGGGTGAGCAGCACGATCAGGTAAGCCCCTCTGGTGCTGGCCACTGCGGCTAATTCTTCGGAACTGAGCAAGCCGTTGTGGTCGAGATCGCCATACTTGATTTCAGGGCTGGTGAAATGGTACAGCACGTAGGAGATCAGGAACAGCGCAGAGCAGGCCAACGCTACGTAGATGGCCCGGCGGTGATTTTCGATCTGCTTGTTTTTGATGAAGTACAACGCAACGAGGAGGGCCACTGCCGTCAGGGCGTTGAGCGAGGAGTGTACGGGCGGCAGAAAACTAAAATCTATGCCGAGGTCAATTTTCACCCGCCGCATAAGGCCAACGAGCAGCAGCACAACGACGGAAATGACGTAGGCCGCAACGTTGAGTTTTTTCTCTAAAGCGATGTTTGGTTGTAGTGTACTCATGTTCAGCGTCTATTTGCTTAGCGTTTGCAATGCTCCCAATTAAAGATCACTTGGAGGCAGCAGTATTGCCACCTGTTGCACCATGCGCTTCACTTGCTCATCGTCGGCAGCGTCGTAGTAACGGCGGATGACTCCGGCGGTATCGGAGAGCGCGTAGTATTCGTTCATTGGCTTCGCTCCTGTTTTCAACGCAAACGACTGATAACCATTCTCTACGATGGTTCGCCAAGACCCCAGCCCTCCTGTCCATACCCAAGCGACATAGTCAATGCTGGGTCGAGTTTGTACATGAGAACGGAATTCGGCTGTACCCCCTTCAGCGATCATCGCCATGCGAAAATGTTCGTTTCGACCGAACTGTTTGAAGAGTTCTTCTCCAGTATCGATGATCTTCTTATTGACGGGAGTGAGTTCCGGATTTTCGCCAAAAATGTGGAGCACGACCACTTTGCTTTTCAGTCGATCTTCCTTCGTCCCATCGGGCCACAGGATGTAGGCGCCACGTATCTGACCGTATGAGCCAAGTTCGGCTATGGCTTCTTTTCGCCAGTTGAGACCGCTGCTGAGATAGACCCATGAGATGGCTGGCAGGATGATCAGTACCACGAAGATCATAATTTTTCTGCCCAAGGGTGCAGGTGGGGTAGCATCGCTCATGTTGTTGAGTGGTTGGGTGGTGATTGGTGGAGAGGTGATTAGTTCTACTTTGTTAGATTAGAAAAGGCGGGGCTTGTCATGTCGTAACGAAGTGAAGACATCCGCACAACCCAAGCCCAATGGCATCCTCAAAGGCTTGGGTTGTGTGGGTTCCTCCGCTGCGCTGCGGAATGACAATCCCACTTTTCTTCTAATCTAACAAAGTAGTATTAACGGACTGAAGAAAACAAAAAAGGCGAGGCTTGGTTGCCTCGCCTTTTTTTAAAAAATGCGCCGTTTAGACTTAACCCTTGTGTATGGTGGGCAGCATATAGCCTTGCGTCTTGCCGGTGGGTGCCGCGGCTGGTAGTTCGTTTCGCTCTTTGATTTTCTCTCGGCTTCTGCCCCACTCGGTGCCTTCTTGGAAGAAAGCGATGATGGCCCAGATGAGCAAGGCAGTAGGCAACAACACGCTGAGCATCAAGCCTCGTATCTCGCCTGCCATGTGCATGAAGAAGAAAATAATGAAGTATGCCTTGTAGAGACTGGCACCGATCATCGCTACCATGTACAGGAGTTGACCAAAGCCACCGTCTTTGCCAAATGTGATGCTGGGGACGATATGCCCCTTGGCAAACAGCGCGAACACCACTTCCACGATGGTGATTACGCCGAGCAACTTCAAGCCGTAGAACACAAGTTTCTTCTGATCTTCGTATGATTGATGTGCAGCCATTGTCTCTGATGTTGATGTGTTGAACTGGTGATGCGTTTATTTGAATTTACAGGGCGTAGGGAGGGAGCGTGGGCAAATAAACAAATCACCACATCCCCAAATAAACATCTTCTACAACAGGTAGAATAGCAAGAACACGAACACCCAGACCAAGTCCACAAAGTGCCAGTAGAGGCCGATCTTTTCGATCATCTCGTAGCCGTTGCGCCGGGAGGCATATAGACCGCTGGCTGCATTGACCATGATGATGATGAGGAACAGCACCCCGGAAAACACGTGAAAACCGTGGAAACCGGTGATGAAGAAGAACAAGGCCCCGAAGGCTTTGGGGCCTTGTTCCACCCGTTCGGTCTTGCCAGCGTAGGCACCGTTGGTGTAGCGGATGTATTTCTCTTCGAGTTCGATTTTGCCGTCGTGCTCGTGGCCGTGCAGCAGGTAGGACTGGTCTCTTTTGACGGCGACGGGGGCGCCGTTTTCCATGATTTCTTTGCCCGTTTTGTCCACCATCACCCCGTCGGCGGTATACCGCCCGAAGGGATTGCGCGTCACCGACACGTTTTCGCCTTTGATGAGTACGGTCCATTCGTAGGCTTGGCAACCAAGAAAAGTAGCCCCGCCGAGTACGGTGAGAAACATCCAGAACACCACTCCACGCTGATTCTCGCGGTGGCCTTCTTGCACGGCCCGCACCATCGTGACAGAACTGAAAATGAGGACGAAGGTCATAAACGTCACGAACACCAACGGCCAGTGGGCGTGTACGAATGGGAATGAGGCGAACACAAAATCAGGCTCCGGCCAAGTGGGCATACTGAAACGAAGGGTGCCATAAGCGATCAGGAAACCAGCAAACGTGAATGCGTCAGATACTAAGAAGTACCACATCATGATCTTGCCGTAGGTCGCCTTGAAGGGCGACTCTCCACCTTCCCAGAGGTTTGCACTGTCATCGTGCGCGTGCGCTTCGTGTGCGTGTGAAACAGAAGTCTCTGCCATAAGAATCAGTCAATTTTGTTGATTTGAGGAGTTGGTAATGCGGTGATTTGACACGCCAACGCCCAAAATTTC
>JAYSUY010000411.1:0-14635 GCA_043718855.1 Saprospiraceae bacterium
CAAATTCGTGACCAACCGGATGCTGTATCGAGGCATCGCGGATTTCAGGGAAAAAGAACTGGCTGAAACCTGGAGTCCGATGGCCAATAGCCTGATGGAACTGCCCTACGTCAAGAGCGTATATTTTAACAACAACTACGTCACGGTCACCAAAGAGTTCAACTATGACTGGGCCGAAGTAATGCTCCGCATCAAGGAATTCATCAAAAACTACGTCGAAAACGACGGTGTGGCGGTGAAAGATGGCTTTGCTGAATACTTGGAAACCGAGGAGGCCAAAAACAACGCCACCCAGTTTGTGGGTGAACACGGTGAAATCGCCCGCAAGGTAAAAGACCTGATAGACACCTACGTGAAACCGGCGGTGGAAATGGACGGCGGCAATATTGAGTTCAAAGCCTACGAAGCCGGCAAGGTGTTTGTCACCATGCAAGGCTCGTGCAGCGGCTGCCCTTCCAGTTCTGTCACGCTCAAATCGGGCATTGAAGGCATGCTGAAACGCATGATCCCCGAAGTGACCGAGGTAGTGCAGGAGATGGCGTAGTCTTCACGTCATTTCATCTTGGTCATTAGCCATTTCGTCATGGATCGTCATGGCATGAGGTACCCAAATCCCCCGCATCACCAACTCCACACATCCACACCCACCATGACTTCCACCGTCCAATACCTCGGCGAGCTCCGCACCGAAGCCACTCACCTTCATTCCGGCACCAAAATCATCACGGATGCGCCGCTGGACAATCAGGGAAAGGCTGAGGCATTCTCGCCCACCGACCTCTGCGCCACCTCATTGGCTACTTGCCTGATGACCATCATGGGCATCAGTGCCCGCAATCACGGTCTCGACATGACGGGAGCGCGAGCCGATGTCAACAAAATCATGGCCGCCGATCCGCGCCGCATCGCCCGCGTGGAAGTAAAGGTGGTGATGCCGCCCAACGGCTACACCGACGTGCAGAAAAAAATGCTGGAAGCGGCTGCCCGTAGTTGCCCCGTGGCGTTCAGCCTTGCTGAAGGGATCGAGCAGGTGATTGATTTTGAGTGGCTTGGGTAGAGGCTCAATGTGTGGCATACTTGGGAAAGTGTGCCACACATTCTGTCAGAGTTTCCCCTTCAAATACTGCCCCGTATAACTCCCCGCCACCGCCGCCAGCCCTTCGGGCGTACCTTCAAACACCAGATTTCCCCCTTCTCTGCCGCCCTCCGGGCCGAGATCAATCACCCAATCTGCTGTTTTGATGACCTCCATGTTGTGCTCCACCACCAGCACCGAGTGGCCTTTTTCCACCAAAGCCTGCATCGCGGTAAGCAGTTTTTGAATATCGTGGAAGTGCAGCCCGGTGGTCGGCTCATCGAAGATAAAAAAGATGTGGCCGTTGGAGTTTTCCCGAATCAGGAACGACGCGAGTTTCACCCGCTGCGCCTCGCCGCCGCTGAGTGTGCTGCTGGATTGACCCAACTGGACGTAGCCGAGGCCCACGTCGTACAGCGGGCGGATGCGCTCCGTGATGTCCTTCTGGCCTTTGAAAAAAACCAGCGCCTCCTCCACGCTCAGGTTCAGCACCTCAAAAATGCTCTTGCCCTTGAACTGCACATCCAGCACCTCCTGCTTGAAGCGGCGACCCTTGCACTCTTCGCATTCGAGGTGGACATCGGCCAAGAATTGCATCTCCACCACCTGCTCGCCTTCGCCTTTGCAGGTCTCGCAGCGTCCGGCTTCCACGTTGAAACTGAAGTGTTTAGGTAAAAAACCACGTATCTTGGAGAGTTGCTGCCCGGCGAACAAGTCGCGGATGGCATCGTAGGCTTTGACGTAGGTGACGGGGTTGCTGCGGCTGCTTTTGCCGATAGGGCTTTGGGTGATGAACTCCACGCGGGTCACTTTTTTCACGTTGCCCTCCAAGCCGTCGAACGAGCCGGGCTGCTTGCCCGCGCTATCGGGCAAGTGCTGGTTGAGGGCCGGGGCGAGTATGTCGCGGACGAGCGTGGTTTTTCCTGAACCCGATACGCCGCTCACCACCGTGAGGCAGTGCAGCGGAATACGCACCGTGATGTTGCGCAGGTTGTGCTGACGCGCCCCGCGCAGGGTCAAAAACTCCTTAGCCGAGCGGCGCACTTTGGGCGTTGGGATGCTCATTTCCCCGGTCATGTACTTCGTGGTGAGGCTTTCGGGCGCGGCCTTCGAGATGTCGGCGTAAGCCCCAGAAAATACCACGTTGCCACCATGAACACCGGCTTCTGGCCCCATATCCACCAGATAATCAGCATTTTCGATCACCGCTTCCTCGTGTTCCACCACCACCACCGTGTTGCCCAGATCGCGGAGTTCTTTCAACACTTTCACCAAGCGGCCCGTGTCGCGAGGGTGCAGGCCGACGGACGGCTCATCCAAGATGTACATCGAAGCCGTGAGATTGCTGCCCAGCGTGCGGGTGAGGTGGATGCGCTGGGTTTCGCCGCCGCTGAGCGTGGACGAGATGCGGTCGAGTGTAAGGTAGCCCAAGCCGAGTTCGACCATGAAGCGCAGGCGGTTGTTGATTTCGAGCAGGAGGCGACGGGCGATTTGGCGGTCGTTTTCGCTCAGTTGGCTGTCCAGATGTTGGAAAAAAGCCAGCACCTCATCAAGCGGCACACTCGTGAGGTCGGAGATGTTTTTGCCCCCGATTTTTACGCACAGTGCCTCTGGCCGCAAGCGGCCACCATCGCAGGTGGTACACACCGTGCGGCCCCGGTAACGGGCGAGCGTGACCCGGTTCTGGATTTTGTAGGTCTTGCTTTCCAGTTCTTTGAAAAAAGCGTCCACACCCTCAAAGTATTGATTTCCAGACCACAGCAACTTGACCTGCTCCTTCGTCAGGCTCCCAAACGGGGTATGCACTGGGAAATCAAACTTGTGCGCGTGTTCCAGCAGGAGGGCAAGTGGCTCGCCGTATTTCTCGCCTTTCCAAGCGGCAATGGCCCCGTCGTACACACTTTTGGTTTTGTCTGGTACCACCTTGTCGCGGTCGATGCCGAGTATCCGCCCATAGCCTTCGCAGGTGGGGCAAGCCCCGTAGGGGTTGTTGTAGTTGAAGAGTTGGGGCGTAGGTTCGGGGAAGGTGATGCCGTCGAGTTCGAAGCGACTATTAAAACTATGAACTATGAACGATGAACTATGAACGTCGGGGCCTTCCACCTTCGACCCTCCACCCTCTAGCACCTGAATATGGCACTCCCCCTCGCTCTCGTAAAATGCCGTGTTCACCGAGTCTGCCAGACGCATCCAGTCGGACTCGCTCAGATCAGGCGATGTGATAAAGCGGTCGATCAGGATGCTCAGGTGCTGATCGTTGAAAGTATGGGCGGGCTGTTTGATGTCGAAGCCCCCCCCTGCCCCCCCCTCAGGGGGGGAGTCGAGGTTTCCCTTCCCATCGGAAGTTGGACTTGACGCAGTCGCTCTCCCCCCCTCAGGGGGGGGCAGGGAGGGGCTTAAAATATCTTCAATACGCAGCGTCTCGCTCCCGAATTGAACCCGCGTGTAGCCCTTTTGCAACAAAAGGTTTAGTTCTTGCTGGAGCGTGCGCTCCAAGTATTTTTTGGGAAATGGCATCAGCACGAGGCCGCGTGTGCCGTCGGGCAGTTTTTTGATAAAATCGATGACATCCGAAACCTCGTGTTTCTGCACGATTTGCCCCGAAATGGGCGAGTAGAATTTGCCGATACGGGCGTACAGCAGCCGTTGAAATTCATACACCTCGGTCATGCTGCCGACGGTGCTGCGGGTGTTGCCCGTCGTGACGCGCTGCTCAATGGCGATGGCCGGGCAAATGCCCCTAATATAGTCCACATCGGGCTTTTTCATGCGCCCGAGGAACTGCCGGGCATAACTCGACAGACTTTCCACATACCTGCGCTGACCTTCGGCGTACAGCGTGTCCATCGTGATGCTCGATTTGCCGGAGCCACTCACACCCGTCACCACCACAAGTTTGTTTTTCGGGATGCGCAAATCCACGTTGCGTAGGTTGTTGGTCCGTGCGCCTTTGATGACGATGTGGTGGAGGTCAACGATGTCGGTATCGGTGGAAGGTAGAGGGGGGAGGGTGGAGGGTGTCGCGCCTTCTACCTTCAACCCTCCATCCTCCAACGTCTTATTTTTTGCCTTGGCCATTTTTTGTTCAGTTTGAAAGGCGAAGTTCTGAAAAACTTTTTGTTTGAGAAGTTTTTGACGGATTTCAGCACTTCGCGGTTTTGTGCTTAACCATCTGGCGGGCGGAATGTTAAGTTTGCCATCGAAAATCGGCAAGTGAAGTGGAAAAGCGACATTTGCCGAGGGCGCAACCCCATCCCCATCTCCTCTCAACCCCACCCCCAGCCCCTCCCCCGAATGGGAGGGGAGGCGAGACGTTTTCCGAGATTCGGTCTGCGTTAGGTCTCCCCTCCCATTCGGGGGAGGGGTCGGGGGTGGGATTGCACACTACTTCACTCATTTTCTGTCCATGAAAAAAATCTCCTCCCTCCGATTTCCCCTGCGCCTGCTGGTGCTGGCATTCCTCATCTCACACTCCTCACTCCTCACCCCTATTCTCGCGCAAGTCACCTGCTCCCCCGCCTTCCCGACGGTGGATGATAACGTGACCATCACCTACAACAGCAATGAAGGCAATGCCGCACTGGCCCTCACCTCACCGGTGTACGCGCACATGGGGGTCATCACCAACAAGAGTACCAGCCCTACCGACTGGAAGTACGTCAAAACCACTTGGGCTGTGAACGACGTGAATGCAACAATGCAAAACGCGGGCATGGGCACTTGGACTAAAACCCTCAATATCAAGACGTTCTACAACGTACCGGCGGGCGAGACCATCCTCAAACTCTCTTTCGTGTTCCGCAACGCCGACGGAAGCATCGTGGGCCGGGCCAGCGACGGTTCCGATCTTTTCTACGACGTGTCTCCAGCAGGTGCGGCCTTGCAGACGCGCTTTTTGAAGCCCACTGAAAAGTCCCTGCTGGTGAACAGCGGCGCGGGTATCATCGTGCAAGGGGTGGCCTCCAAGTCGTCGGCCATACGCCTGCTTGACAACGGCACCCAACTGGGTACAGCCAACGGCACTACGTTCAATGGCTCGGTTACTGCCGGAGCCGCTGGCCTCCACCTCGTGCAGTTCATCGCAGAAGCAGGGGCGGAAAAAGACACCTCCGAGTTTACCTACTTCGTGGCCTCGCCTGTCTCTATCGGCGATCCGCCCGCTGGCAGCGTATTGGGCATCACGGTGCTGAGTCCTACGTCCATCCGACTGCTGCTCTACGCGCCCAGCAAGCAAGTTGTCCATGTCATCGGCGACTTCAACAACTGGCAAATCACCGCTGCGCAGCAGATGAGGCGCAACGTCAACGCTAACACGTGGTGGCTTGACATCAGTGGGTTGCCAAGCGATCAACCCATTCGTTTTCAATACCTTGTCAACGGAACGCTCCGCATCGCCGACCCGCTCAGCACCCTCGTGCTGGATGCAGGCAGCGACCCCTTCGTACCCGCCATCACCTTCCCCAACCTGCCCGCCTACCCGACGGGCAAGACCTCTGGCACCGTGTCGCTGCTGTACACCAACCCTACGCCGTTCAACTGGACGGCCACCAACTACCAGCGGCCTAAGAAAACCGACCTCGTGATCTACGAACTGCTGGCCCGCGATTTTGTGGCCCGCCACGACTACCAGACCATCCTCGACTCGCTCGATTATTTGGAAAAACTGGGCATTACGGCCATCGAACTGATGCCCGTCAACGAGTTTGATGGCAACCTCAGTTGGGGCTACAACCCCGCCTACCACAAGGCTCTGGATAAATACTACGGCACGCCGGAGAGTTTCAAACGGCTCGTGGATGAGTGCCACCGCCGCAACATCGCGGTCATTCTGGATGTGGTGTTCAACCAAGCCAGCGGCAGCAGCCCACTCGCCCAACTCTACTGGGACGGCGGCAAGCCCGCCGCCAACAACCCTTGGCTCAACCCCAGCGCGACACACGATTTCAACGTGTTCAACGACTTCAACCACGAGAGCGCAGCCACCAAATCTTACGTCAAAAACTGCGTCGAATACTGGCTCCGTGAGTACCGGGTGGATGGCTTCCGCTTTGACCTCTCGAAGGGTTTTACCCAAAAAAATACGCTGGGCAATGTGGGGGCCTGGGGCCAGTACGACGCGAGCCGCGTTGCCATCTGGAAGGACTACTCCAGTTTTGTGTGGAGCGTGGACCCTACGGCGTATGTGATTTTGGAGCATTTTGCCGACAACGTGGAGGAAAAAGAACTCTCGGACAACGGCATGATGCTCTGGGGCAACATGCACTTTTCGTTCAAAGACGTGGGCAACGGCTCCACTTCGCCTGATTTACGCGGCATTTCGTACAAGCAGCGCGGCTGGGCCAACCCTCACCTCATCGGCTACATGGAAAGCCACGACGAGGAGCGCATCGGCTTCGAGTGCCTCACCTACGGCAACAGTGCCAATGCCAATTACAACATCAAGACCCTGCCGGTGTATGCCCGCCGTATCGAGATGCTCGCCAACCTGATGTATGCCGTTCCTGGGCCAAAAATGCTTTGGCAGTTTGGCGAACTGGGCTACGATTTCAGCATCAACCGCTGCGAAGACGGGAGCATCAACAACAACTGCCGCCTCTCGCCCAAACCCATCCGCTGGGACTACCTGCAAAGTCCTCAGCGCAGTCACCTCTACAAGGTTATGTCAGCGCTGCTCCACCTTCGGAAAACCTACGACGTATTCGAGACCACTGATTTTCAGGCGAATATCGGCGCTGGCAATGGCCGCACGGTGCGCCTCAACGGCCCAGGCCTCAACGCGCACGTCATCGCCAACGCAGCCACTACTGCCCAGAACGTGACGGCCAATTTCCCCTATCCGACGAAGTGGTACGAGTACTACACCGGCGATTCGCTGCAAGTCAACAACCCAGTCGGCCCCATTTTCCTACAGCCCGGCGAGTACCGGCTCTACCTCAACCAGAAAGTGCCGCTGCCCAACGGCATCACGCTTTCTGCCAAAGAAGAGGCCTCCGGCCTGCTGCGCGACATGGCGGTGTACCCCAATCCCGCCGCTGGCGATCTGATTGCAGTGGATTTTTCGCTGCTGGAAAACACGGAACTCCGGGTGTTCATCACCGACTTGGCGGGCCGCGTGGTGGAGACTTTGCTGCTCGGTGAAATCCTCGCTGGCGATCAGCACCTAGAAATTGATCTGCCCAAACTCCAAGCGGGCATTTACTTCCTCTCGGTGCAAGATGCGCAAGGCGGTATGCTGACGAAGCGGCTGGTGAAAATTTAAGAGGCAAGAGGCAAGAGGCAAAAGGCAGGTTAAGCACCCTTTTGCGTCTTTTTTTGCCTTTTGCCTCTTGCTTTTTGCCTTTCGCCTTCAAGCGAGTGTCACAGTTTGCGGCAGCCCCGCAGGCTCCAAACCGCTTGATACTGTGGCTTCCGGCCTTCGTTGGCCACGAGCCAACAGTCGCCATCCCACTGCGTTACAGACTCAAACTGCCGAGCGATCAGGAACTTGGGCAGCCGCTTACGCACCGCTTTTCCCCGTAAAAATTGGCTACCCGAAAACCCGGTGAAGTAAAATACACTGGCCTTCGTGCTGGGCAGAAAGCCTAATTTTTTGCCGATGATGTACCCCGTCAGGGCAAGGGTGCGCCCGTCGCGGCTGAGTGCTGCACCCGTCACCACCCGGTTTTTGAGACAGATGCTGTCGCGCAGTTCGGCCACGTATTCACCGGGGCGGGCGGGCACGACGTAGTGTTTGGTGTAAAAATTTCCCTTGAAACTGTTTTTGGAGAACAAGTGCAGGCTGTCGTGGTGCCATACCATGGCTTCGCAGTTGAAATTCCACCACCGCTCGCTGGCCGGGGCGAATGCCTGCTGGTCGGGGTAGCGGAGCAGGATGCTGTCGAGTTGGCCCGTAGCGGGGTGGAATCGGTAGATGCGCAGGTCGCGGCGGGCGTTGCGGTTGTTGCCCACGTCGCCGATGTACAGGTTGCCCTGCGGGTCGGTGGCGAGGTCTTCCCAGTCGCGGTTGGTGACGGGCAGTCGGCGGGTTTCGAGGAGTTTGCCATGCACCGGGTCGTAGCGGAACAGCAGGGGCGGGTTGCGGCTGTCGTTGAGCATCCAGACATCACCAGTGGCGGTGCGCACCATGCCTGATACTTCCTTGAGTTCGGGCGGTAAAGAGGTGCGGCGAGGCGGTTGGGTGATTTGGGTTTGGGCAATCAGCGGGAAGGCAAGGAAGTAAAAAAACGAAAGGCGGAAAAAACAAGTCATTGAAAATCAGTAGTGTTAAATAAAAAAAGCCCCGCCTGCAACAAGCGGGGCTTTTGTGTGGGATGAGGTGTATGCAAATCCCAAACCAACTTTCCGGGAAGTCGGCTAATCAAGTAAGCGACGGCAAATTTTGGCTTATCATGCCGTATGGATGACATTTTGCGCTTGTTCGACAGGGCACAGATGTCTCGCAGAGGCGCAGAGGCGTAGAGTTAGATGTCGACTTTTCTCGCAGAGGCGCAGAGGCGCAAAGTTAGATGTCGACTTTCTCGCAAAGGCGCAGAGACGCAGAGTTTTGATTTTTAGCCTATCCCAGATACACCACCGCCCGCTCCTCCACTGCCTCCAGCACCTCGCCGGGGTAGAGGAAAGCCCGGTCACGGAAGATGTCGCGGAGTTCTGCCGAGTCGAGGGCACTCAGTTTGGAAGCGAACTGCTCGGCCCGCTCGAAGCAGACCTGCAAGCGGTCAAGCAGCAATTGAAAATCCTTGACCCACAGCACGGTACCTGGCGGCAACATGTGCAGCAGCGATATTTTTTGGTCTTGCCGGAAGCGGGTATTCAGGTTGGGTACGATGCTGACCTGAGCAATTTGCCGCTGCGAAAGTTGGGTGAGTGGATCGAAAAGCCGGATGTTTTCCACCTCCTCATCGAAGAGTTCGATGCGGTAGGGCAGGTCGTTGCCGTAGGAAAATAAGTCCACGATGCCGCCGCGAATGGAGAACTGGCCGGGTTCGTACACAAAATCTGTGCGGTAAAAACCATACTCCACCAGCACCTGAATGATAAAATCCACATCTAATTTTTCCCCCTTTTTCACCTCGATGCGGCTCCGGTTGAGCACCTCGGGCTTCACCACTTTTTCAAATAAAGCCTCCGGATAAGTTACGATGACTGCATTGGCCGTGCTGTGTTCCGTGATTTTACTCACCACCTCGCTGCGTTGCAACATCTGGGTGGGGTGCAGGTCGTCGAAGTAGGCGGGCCGTTTGAAAGAGTCGGGGAAAAAGTACACCTGCTCTTGTCCCAGCAGGCCTTCAAGGTCGTCGTGGCGGTAAGCCGCTTCTTCTTTTGAGTTGGCAATGAACAGGTGTACCAGCGAAGCAGGCCGGGCTTGCACGGTACCCGCCACCACGAACGACTCCTGCGCTCCAGTCAGCCCTTTGAGTTGTAGCCGAGCCGCTGACGTTTGACTGTCAAGGCTTTGTACAATTTTTTGTACCGCCGGGTGCTTTCGGTAGGCTTGCAGGAGGTGGGCTAAATTGCTCATGGGAGGTGGTGAGAGGATTTGGTCATCCGGTGATTTGACCCCAGCAATTCCGTTTGAGGAAATGGCAAGAGTTGCCTTTGTACAGCATGGAATGGTCGGCGAAGGTAGGGCTTGGCACATACTGCGTGGCGCGTTTCGGCATAACTTTGCCGCTGTTTGGCATCTCACCAAATCCTCACCTCGCCAAATCACCAGCATCAATTTATGACTGATATCCGCACCATCGACCTACCCGAACTGGAACGCATCCTCCTCGAATGGGGCGAGCCAAAATTTCGCGCCCACCAACTCTACGAATGGCTCTGGGCCAAGTCGGCTACTCAATTCAATGCCATGTCGAACCTCTCAAAAAGCCTGCGCCAGCGACTGACCGAGGAGTTCGTACTCAACCCCCTCACCGAAGACAAAGTGCAGCACAGCGACGACGGCACCATCAAGTCGCGATTGCGCACCCACGACGGCCACCGCATCGAGAGCGTACTGATACCCGTGCAAAGCGACGACCGCTACACCGTCTGCGTCAGCACACAGGTCGGGTGCAGCCTCACCTGCAAATTCTGCGCGACCGGTCGCATGGGCCGCCAACGCAACCTCAGTGCCGCCGAAATCTACGATCAGGTGGTGATGGTGAACCGCCAGAGTGTCGAATCCTTCGGCCACAACATTACCAACATAGTGTACATGGGCATGGGCGAGCCACTCCTGACCTATGCCAACACGATGGAAAGCATCGCCCGCATCACCGCCCCCGTACCCGGCGGGCTGGGCATGGCCGCTTGGCGCATCACCGTCAGCACGGCGGGCATCGCCAAAATGATCCGCAAGTTGGCCGACGATGGCTTCCGCAGCAACCTCGCCCTCAGCCTACACGCCGCCGACGACCAGAAGCGCAACGAGATCATGCCCATCAACGAGTCCAATAACCTCGCTACGCTGATGGAGAGCCTCGAATACTTCTACCGCCTCACCAAAAACCGCATCTCGTACGAGTACATCGCTTTCGAGGGCTTCAACGACACGCCAGAAGACGCGGCCAAACTGGTGCAACTCTGCCGACGACAATTTCCGGTGCGGCTCAACATCATCGAGTACAACCCCATCGATGGCTCGCCCTTCACCAAAACTGGCGAGGAGCGGCTCAACGCCTTCGCCGCCTACTTGGCCCGCGAAGGAGTCACCGTCACCGTGCGCCGCAGCCGGGGCCGCGACATCGACGCAGCTTGTGGACAGTTGGCGAACAAGTAAGCGGAGTGCCATTCGCCATTGGATCATTCGTTATTGCGGCATTTCATCGTTCATCCTTCATCCTTCATAGTTCCGTTGTACTCGTTTCTCAAGCCCCTCCTGTTCCGCATTTCTCCCGAAAAAGCCCACCACCTCACTGTCTGGCTGCTCGATGCAGCGGCGGCCTTCGGGCCTACGCGCTGGCTGCTGCGCAGCCTTTTTTGTAAAAAAAATACCACGCCTGTGTCGTGCATGGGCCTCGTTTTTCCCAACGCCGTAGGCCTAGCCGCCGGTTTTGACAAAGATGGGAAACACATCCGGGGCATGGCCTGCTTGGGTTTTGGCTTCATCGAAGTGGGCACCGTCACGCCCATCGCGCAGGATGGCAACCCGCAGCCGCGCTTGTTCCGGCTGCCTGCTGACCGGGCACTCATCAACCGCATGGGCTTCAACAATGCGGGCCTCGATGCGCTCGCCGACCGCCTCCAGCGGCTCCGCCAGCAGGGCTTGCCGGGCGGCATCGTCATCGGCGGCAACATCGGAAAAAACAAGGTGACACCCAACGAGGAGGCAGCCCGCGACTACCTACTTTGTTTTGAAAAACTTTTCCCCTGGGTGGATTACTTCGTGGTCAACGTGAGTTCGCCCAACACCCCCAACCTGCGCGATTTGCAGGAAAAAGAGCCCCTTACCCGCCTACTTTCGCTGTTACAGGAAAAAAATCGGGCGCAAGCCACACCCAAGCCCATCCTCCTGAAAATTGCTCCCGACCTCACCGATACCCAATTGGACGACATCGCCGACATCGTGCGGACTACCGGGCTGGTGGGTGTGATCGCCACCAACACCACCATTTCGAGGGCAAACCTGAACACCGAAGCCGCTGAAATTTCCACCATCGGCATGGGTGGCCTGAGCGGCGCACCGCTCCGCGAACGCGCCACCGCCGTCGTCCGATACCTGCGCGAGCGGCTCGGCCCAGAGGCCGTCATCATCGGCGTAGGTGGTATCGACTCAGCAGCGGCAGCACAGGAAAAACTGGATGCTGGAGCCAATCTGGTGCAGGTGTATTCCGGGCTGGTGTACGAAGGCCCGGGGCTGGTACGGAAGATTTTGGGCTGATGACATTCAACTTGCATTGTAAAAACTTAGCCGTGCGCCCATCGCGACAAGAATGGGACACGGATGGGACGGATAAAACGGATTCAAACAGATTTTCACCTCAAAATCCGTTTTGATCCGCCTAAATCTGTTCCATCCGTGTCCCATTCTTGTCGCGATGGGCTGTAAAAAGGGCTACCTAAGTTTTTACCTTGCATTTTAAATTTTGCGGTTTTGCGGTTGCCTTTTGCCACTTGCCTTTTCGCACCTTTGCCCCCTAATGGTAAACTTCACCCGCAACACACTCCCCAACGGCCTTCGCGTACTCGTCCACGAAGACAAAGCCACGCCGCTCGTGGCCGTCAACATCACATACGATGTCGGCTCGCGCGATGAACACCCCGACAAAACGGGCTTCGCCCATCTTTTTGAACACTTGATGTTCGCGGGCAGCAAAAACGCCCCCGATTTCGACGACCCGCTGCAACGGGCCGGGGGCGAAAACAACGCCTTCACCACCAACGACTACACCACTTTCTACGAAATACTGCCCGCTGAGAACCTCGAAACGGCCCTCTGGCTCGAAAGCGACCGGATGCTTGCGCTCAGTATTTCCAAAAAAGCCCTTGACGTGCAGCGCAAAGTCGTGGTGGAAGAGTTCAAGGAGACCTGCCTGAACGAACCCTACGGGGACTCTTGGCACCACCTCTCGGAACTCATGTTCCAGCACCACCCCTACCGCTGGCCAGTCATCGGCCTCGTACCGGAACACGTGGAGAACGCCACGATTGACGACGTGCGGGCTTTTTTCAAAAACTGGTACACGCCCAACAACGCCGTGCTGAGCATCGCTGGCAACGTGCGCACCGAGGATGCGATGGCGCTGGCTGAAAAATGGTTTGCCAACATCCCCGCTGGCCCTGCCGTGCTGCGCAACCTGCCCGCCGAGCCGCCGCAAACCGCTCCGCTCCGCAAGGAAGTGAAAGCCCAAGTGCCTGTGCGGGCCATTTTCTTGGCCTTCCGCACCCCCGCTCGGCTCGACCCAGATTTCTACCCAGTGGACCTACTGACCGATGTGCTGGCCCAGGGGCACTCCTCGCGGCTCTACCGCAGGTTGCTGAAAGAGAAGCAGTTGTTTACGCAAATTGATGCCTACGTCACCGGCAACACCGACCCCGGTCTGCTCGTGGTGGAGGGCCGCCCAGCCGACAACGTGACCACCGAGGATGCGCTGGCCGCCATCTGGGCCGAACTGGATTTGCTCAAAACCGAACTACTGGAGGAGCGCGAGTTGCTGAAAATCCAGCACCGCTTTGAGAGCACCCTCGTTTTTTCCGAGACCAGCGCATTGAACAAGGCGCAGAACTTGGCTTTTTACGAACTGCTGGACCGCGCCGAACTGATGAACGAGGAGGTGGAAACTTACCTCGCCGTCACACCCGCCGACCTTCAGCGCACGGCCAACGAGATGTTTCAGCCGAACAATTCGGCAGTGTTGGTGTACGTTCCAGCGTGAAATGCGTCGGAACGCCGTTCCGCGCTCACCAGCCGGAACTGAGTTCCGACGTACTTCATCATCCTATGCGCCGATTCAACCTTCGCCTCTGGGCAGCACTCGCTGCCCTCATCACCGCTTCCCCATCCCCGCTTTTTTCTCAAGAACAACTTGGTCTGCGCCTCGAACGCTACGCAGGCATCTGGGGCGCGGGCCTCAACCCTTCACAGACGGCCTTCAACCCCAACAACTGGGAGGTCAATCTTGCTACCGCTGACCTTTTTCTGGAAAACTCCTACGCCTACTTGCGCAAAACCAGCCTACCCAATGCGCTGCGCAACACCGACAAAATCGTCGCCATCACCGACTTCGCGCCCGAACGCCCGCCAGCCGCAGATGCCATCTTACAGGATTTTTACGATGCTACGCGCCGGATGCACGCCGTTGTGCAGACCCGCGCCACTGGGCCCGGGTTCAGTTTTCGGTTAGGGGAAAATCATGTCGTCGGGCTGGTTACTGGCGCACGCACCATGTTTTCGGCCTATAAAATCCCCGAAGTGTTGAGTTATCGCACCGTCAGCAACTTGCCCGCCAATCGGCCCATTGAGATACCCGCCACCGCCCTGCGGGCTATGGCTTGGGCAGAAATTGGCCTGCATTACAGCCACCTCAACACCGATGGCGACTTGCACACGGCTTGGGGAGTCACGCCCAAACTGCTGCTCGGCATGGAGGGCTTCTTCACGGAAGCCGAATCTAACTTCGACTACACCGATCGGCGGGGCGACACCACCGATTTTGGCCGCGCTCGCTGGGACTACGCCCTCACCACAGGCAACCTCACGGCAGATGCCGATGCAGCCCGCCTTCGGGTGCAGGGGCGCGGATTTGGCTTCGACTTCGGCTACTCGTGGGCTAAGCCCGACGATAACGACGACGGCTATGCTTGGCGGCTCGGCCTCTCGCTACTGGACTTCGGCTTTGTGCGCTACAACAACAGCGCGGAGCGGCACCGCATTGAGGTGGATGGGGTGGTGACGGTGCGGGACGACGACTTCCCTGCTCGCTCTGACCCTCGGGATCGTTTGCGCGATGTGAGCCAGGCTTTCCTCGGTGACCCCACCCAATCGCTGCAAGCCACCGCGTTTTCGATGGGTCTGCCAACGGCACTTTCGGCGCAGTTCGATGTGCAGGTGGCCCCATTGATGTATGTGGGGGCGGT
>JAYSUY010000412.1:0-4884 GCA_043718855.1 Saprospiraceae bacterium
AAAACCAGTGGCCCCATCCGCCCCAACCAGCCCGCCAAGCCCAGCCCTACACGCCCCACCAACCCGCCAGAGCCGATGGACACCCTGCGCTGGACTACGCCCGCCAACCCCAAACCGCCCATCAAAAACGATCCGAACGGCGCACGGCCGGGTACAGGCACGGGCAACAGTTACCACATCGCTTACCTGTTGCCCTTCCTGAGCAGCCAAGCGGAAGGTGGGGTGGTGCCAGAAAAAAGTCGTCTGGCTGTGCAGTTCTACGCGGGTTCCAAAATTGCGTTGGAACAACTCTCTCGCGAAGAAAAAATCAATCTCGTAGTGGATGTGTACGACACCCAGTCGAGCGATGCCGATTTTCAAAAATTGATGGCCGACCCACGTCTCGAAAAAGCCGCGCTGTTCGTCGGCCCTGTGCGTAGCAGCCACCTCAGCACCTTCGCCGAGTGGGCCAAGCAGCGGCGCAAAATCCTGATCTCGCCAGAGTCGTCAGCATCAGAACTGACGCAGCAAAACCCCGATTTTATCCAAATTGCCCCCTCGCTGAGGTCGCACTGCGAGGCCATCGTGCGGCACATCCGCAAGACCCACCGCACAGATGCGGTGACGCTCATTTGCAAAGAAAAAGAGGCTGACCGGCTGCCTTATTTTCAAAATGCCAACGCACTGGTCGGTGGTGGCGGGAGTTTTGCAGAATTGGTACTGCCCGATGCAACCGCCTCATTTTCAGCGATTGATCTAAAAAAATACATCAAGCCGGGCCGCACCTCCGTATTCGTGCTGCCCACTTGGGCCAGTCAGGATTTTGTCAACGGCTTCCTCCGCAAACTCCGAGAATCGAAGGGCGCGAACCATGTGGAGGTGTACGGAATGCCCCAGTGGAGGTCGTTTGAGAGCATCGAGCCCGAATTTTTTACGGCCAACAATGTCCACATCACAGCCGCCTCGCATATGCACTACGATGCTTCCGAGGTGAAGGATTTTCAGCAAAAATTCTACGACGCTACGGGTACCATCCCCGACGGCGACGGCTTCAACGGCTACGACGTGACGCTGTTCACCGGGCGGATGCTGGCCCGCTACGGGCTGTTGTTCCCGGAACAGTTGAGCCTCGAAAACTACAGGGGACTGCATGGCGATTTCCGTTTTGTACCCGTGTACAGCCCCAGTTCGGTGGACACCGGCGCGAAGCAGCCCGACTACTTGGAAAACACATTTGTCCACATTTTGAAGTTCGGCCCGTCTGGGTTCGTGCCAGCCGAGTGAGCCATGAATCCTTCCCGCGAACAGAAAATCCGATCCGTCGTCCGCCAGTCGCAGCCCGACCTGACGGTGGTGCTGGAAAATATTTTTGACCCGCTCAACATCTCGGCGGTACTGCGCTCCTGCGATGCGGTGGGCGTGCGCGAAGTCTTCGTGGTGTATACCAAGCAGTACCTCGACAAGCGCGGCCTCGTGCTGGGCAAGCGCACCTCCGGCGGCACGTTCAAGTGGACGGACGTGTACGTTTTTGAAGATTTGGCGGAGTGTTTCCACCGAGTGAAACAGCGCTACGGGCGCATTCTGGCCGCACTTCCGCCCAGCGAAACCACCCCCTCGCTCTATGCGCACCAGCTCGCCGAGCCGACGGCCTTGCTCTTCGGCAACGAAGACGAAGGCATTAGCCCAGAGGCGCTGGCCCTCTCCGACGGCAGTTTCACCATCCCGCAGTCGGGCTTCGCCGAAAGCCTCAACATCTCGGTGGCCTGTGCCGTCACCCTGTTCGAGGCCAAGCGGCAGCGCACCGAGCGCGGCTACTACGATGCTCACCCGCCCCTCACGCCAGAGCAGCAGGAGCAACTTTTTGAGCGGTGGACGGCCATGCTGAAAAGCGATAAAAACCACCAGAAGCCAACCGTCGTCACCAAAGACAGCGATGATTTGCTGCCCGTGTACATCCGCCGGAAAGACGAAGCACCGCGCTCGCAAATCCGGGTGCTGCCGCTCAGCAAGTTTGAGTTGTGAGCGATTATCTTTGCTCCACCGTTCATCTTATATCGTTCAGAAAAATGGTTGCCGAACAAATTGCATACACCGCTACGCCGCCCGCCCTCGCCCAGTTGCGCTGGGAATTTGTCACGCTCTTGGGCAAGGTGGAAGACACCGAGACTCTTCGCCGGATGTTGCGGCTCTGTGTGGCCGCTTTGCAGGAGGACATGGACGACGACTTGCCGCCGCACATTGTAGCGGCGTTGCAAGCGGCGGCATTGGACGATGACGAGACTGACACAGTATCCAATGAGGAAGCGTTTAAACAGTTTCGGGCATGGGCGTAGTAGTTTGGAACTCCAAGCAAGACCCTGAAAAGAATCCATACCGTTGATTTGCCCTGACAGCCCGAACCAATCGGGCTGTTGTCGTTTAGGTGTGCGTCAACCCTTCTTCAACCTTTTTTACAAATTTCTACCCCTCGCCTTTCGCGTTGTACCGACCTTTGTCTGACAAGGGGAAAGGTTTTTTTCTCAAAAAACCACACACGCCGGGCACCTCAAACCCGCCCCAGACACATCGCTTCAAAATAACTCAACACCACCGCTCATGCGCTCCACTGATTTTTTTTCTAAAAAAATGGGCCTCGCCACCGCCTGTGTCGCGCTCTGCCTCGCCACCGCCACCGCCCAAAACCTCACCCAAGACTGGGAAAAAACCTTCCCGAACACGGGCGAAAAAACCTTCCATGCCCTCCTCGAAGGCACCAACGGCTACCTCGTGGCAGTGGGCGAAAGCAAATCCGACGGTCTGCTCGTCATCGCCGACCACAGCACCGGGCAGGTGCTGGCCGAAACCCGCTTCGGTGCTTCAAAGGGCGATGCGCTCTGGGCCGTCGCCCAAACCTTCGACGGGCACTTTCTCCTGGCGGGCACCACCGCTTCGGGCGCACAGGGCGGCGACGACGCTTGGCTCCTGGAGGTGGACGAGCGCGGGCGCAAAATCAGTGAAACCACTTTCGGCTCGCCCGGCAACGACGAGTGCCGCGAGATGGTGCTGCTGCCCGACGGCTCTGCCCTGCTTGCGGGCTATCGCGATGGCCAGAAAAACGGCGATGTGTGGCTGCTCAAAATAGAAAAAAAAGATGCCGCCTGGACGACCGTTTGGGAAAAAACGCTTGGTGCCGACGAGTTCAAGTCGCTCAACGGACTGGTGGCCACCACCGATGGTAGCTTGGTTTTTTGTGGAAATACGAGTAAAAAAGCCGAAAATGGCTCAGGTGACGCATATCTGGCGAAAGCCGACGCGAAGGGCAATCTGATGTGGAAGAAATTTTTTGGCGACAAAGGCTGGGACGAAGCCCTCGACCTCATCGCCACCCGCGATGGAGGCTTCGCGCTGGCTGGCCTCACCCAGAGCAAGGGCGCGGGCAACTCCGACTGCTGGCTCATCAAGACCAGCCGCGACGGTTTCCGCCAGTGGGATAAGACTTTTGGCGGCAAAGACGAGGATTTCGCCAACGCATTCGTGCAGACCGACGACGGTGGCTACCTGCTGGCCGGGGCCACCAAATCGCAGCGCAGCGGCGCGCGGCACTTCACCGCCTACCTCGTGCAGACCACGCCGGGCGGCGATTTGCAGTGGGAAAAAACGATGGGCGGCGACCGCGAAGACGCTTTCACCACAGCCCGCTTCCTCCACGACGGCACCCTCGCAGTGGCTGGCTCCACCGACGGCAACACGGGCTGGATGCTCCACCTCTCCGACCCCTACGCCCGCAACGGGCTGGCCGACAGCCGCGAACTGACTGCCGCCGTCCACGCTTCCGAGCCGGTGCTGCGCACCGCCGACGGCACCCTCACGCCCGGCCAGACGGCTTGGGTGTCAATGCAAATTTCCAACAACACCGACGCTGACCTGCCCGACCTGCGGGTGGCGGTGGACAACCGCACGGGTGGCACTGACCTGCGTTTTTGGGCGGCCAACTACTGCGGCAAACTGCGCAAGGGCGAAACTGCCGAAATCCGCATCCCCGTGCAGGCTGAAATTAGGGCGGCGGAGGGGCAGCAGCAACTCGCTTTCAGCGTGAGCAGCGGCACCAAGTCGCTCGCCTCTTTGGAAAAAACCATCACCCTGCGCCGCCCCAAGTCCGCGACGCTGGTGCTGACCGGGCATACTTTCGACGGCAGCAGTTCTTCCGACAAAATGACGCTGAATGTGACCATCGAAAACACCGGAGACTCGACCAGTCGTGCTGCCGAACTGAACTTCACCTGCCCGACTGGGGTAAATCCGGCCTCACCTACCACCGCTCCGCTGGGCGTAGTGGCTGCGCACAGCCGCCGCGAGGTGAAGTTGGTTTTTGTGAAAACGCAGCAGTTTTCGGCCAGCCAGCCCGCGCGGTTTGGCTGTTTGGTGAAAGCCGGAGGCCGCGAACACGTCCGCAAGACCCTCGAATGGCAGGGCGGCGGCAAGACTTCGATGGTGGCCAACGGGCCGATCATGATCTGGCAAGACCCGGCCCCGCATGAGACGGGCAGCAACAAGGTGACCAGTAACAAGGACCACATCAGCCTGAAAATGACCGTCGTATCGCCCAAGCCGGTGAACACGAAGAATATCAAAATCAAGGTGAACGGTGTGGAGATGGACGGCTCGAAATTCAACGAGGAAGACCTCTCAAAACCTCAGGAGGAGGACTCGAAATTCATCTACACCTACCGCAACAAACTGCCGCTGGCACAGGGCCGCAACCGGGTGCAGGTGGTGGTGGACGGCGTGGTGTCGGATGAGTTGGACATCGAGTTTTCGCCCGAACGCGCCAACCTGCACGTCGTAGCCATCGGCCCTAAGCACGAGGATTTGCAGTACACGGCGAAGGACGCGGCGGATTTTGCCCAAGCCTTTGCCGGGCAGGGC
>JAYSUY010000413.1:0-4884 GCA_043718855.1 Saprospiraceae bacterium
AATTTGCGCAGGTGCGGGGAGAGCATGGATGATTATGTCGTCGAAAAACACAAAAATCCCGCTTTCCCCGCCCTTTTTCAAAAATGTCCAGTCGTATGACCCCTGCCCCCATTTTCGCGTCACCAATCCACTGCTTTTCCACATACTGCGCTTATGCTTTTTTCTAAAAAATATTCGCTCTTCGCGCTCACAATCAGCGCATTGCTTCTGTTTTCCTGCAACAAGGACAAGGATACCGGTCCGGGCTTCGACATGGTGTACCAGCACGATTTCACTGTACCGGCTGGTATCGGCGGCTTTGTGGTACACCATTTCAACATCAAAGATGTGCCAACGCGCTACCAGCAGTTGCTGACCCAGCACAGCAAAACCGACGCAGACATACTGGAAATCATCGCGGCCAATGCGAGCCTCGATGGGATTTTTGGCGACGCGGATTTCGGCATTGTGGACCAGGTCTCGCTGCGGGTGTACGACAGCGCCGACCCGACCGACTATGTGGAAATCGCGTACCGCCAGCCTGTGCCGGTGGATGCGCGCAACACGCTGGGGCTGGTACCTTCGCTGGCCGATGCCAAGCGGTTTATGAAGAGTTCGAGGTTCAGCATGGACGTGGTGCTGTGGCTCCGCAACACGACCCAGCAGGAGACGGAGACGCGGCTGAGCCTGACTTTGAAAGCGCGATACTGAGGGAAGTATGAACTATGAAGGATGAACTATGAACGAAGGCAAGCAACTCAACTCAATGTGAATCAATGATTTGAAATGGGGTGTGTTCCTTGTTCATAGTTCATACTTCATACCTCATCCTTCATAGTTCATACCTCATACTTCCTCGTTCATCGTTCCCGAATTTGCTACTTTTGCCGCACTCCCTGTTACGGACTACCGCTTTCCATGCCCACCGACACTGCGAACATCGACATGTACCAAAGCATCGCCCGCAAGGTGCGCGAGGGCGGCGCTGTGCTGTTCCTCGGCCCCGGCGCGGTAATGTCGAAAGATGCGGCGGGGAACTGGCTCCCGGTCACCGACCTTTGCGCCCGGCATTTAGCGACCAAGTATAACCTGCAACTGGCTGCCGATGAGGAGTGTTCGCTGCCCTTCGTGACCAGTACCCTGCGCATCAGCAACCGCTCTACGGACAGTGTGCTGCAAGATGATGTGGCGAAATACTACGCCAGCCTCGGCGACTCGGTGGCGCTGCACCCGCAGCTGGAACAACTGGCCGAACTGCGCTTCAAAATGGTGATCAACACTACGCCAGACAGTTTTGTGACGTCGCTCTACGATGGCCTGTTCAAAGCCTACGAAACAGGTTTTTACAATTACTACAAACCCGACACAGCGTTCAAATTTGATTTTACCAAAAATAACATCTTGGTTTACAACCTGTTCGGGCATTACAGCAAGCCCGACTCATTGGTGCTCACCTACAAGCACCAACTGACCTACATCAAAAAAATAGTGGGCGAGCAGCAGAACGAACGCCTGCCTGATGCGCTCACCAACGCCTTCAAAGACTTCCGCACCCACCTGTTTCTGGGCTTCGACTTTGAAGATTGGAACCTCCGCCTGCTGCTGGACACGCTGTACAAAAACGTGCGCGAAAACATCCAGCCCTACTCCTACCCCAGCATGGGGGAGCGCAAAACAGCCAGCGAAACGCGTGTTTTCTTTCAGGGTGAATTCGGGATGCAGTTCCCGCAGGTGGACATGGCGACTTTTGTGGAAAACCTCTCCCAGCAGGACAAAAACTTGGACAACCCGGTGACGGCTGCTACCGCTGAGCCGCCCAAAGCCCATGTGTTCATCTGGCACAACGAAGCCGCCGACCAAGCGGGCTGCGACTTGTTCGTGAAGCACCTCAACACCATCAATGTAAAAATCTGGACGCTGCGAGATGCCACAGGCCAGGGCGACATGGTGGCTTGGATGCGCAGCACACTTGACCAGTGCCAGGTGGTGCTGCCCTTGCTCAGTGCAGACTTTTTCGACTCGACGGGCAACCCCGCACTCGCCTTGCTCGATGAGGTAGTACAGCGCAACAACCCCCGCAAGCGCTTCCTTGTGATGCCCGTACTGCTCCGGGCGGTGGGCCTCGATGGCTTGTTGGCCCAACTCGACAGCATCCGACCGCTCGACCGCCAACCCGTGCTGGACAGCGGGCGAGAGAGCAGCGTGGCGACCGAGATTACCGAAGGGTTGAAAAAATACATCAACAGACCGTAGGGAACAATGTGGACAATGTGCTGAATGTGAACAATGTGGACAATGCCCCGAATGACTGAATGGCGACAATGACGCTAATGACGAACAACGCAGCAACCCTCCCCCGCCGCTACCCGGGCCTCAAGCCCTTCGAGCGGTCGCAAAGCACCGTGTTTCACGGGCGCGGCGACGACATCAAGCGTCTGGCCGACCTCGTGCTGCGCGAGCGGCTGGTGGTGCTTTTTTCCAAATCTGGCATTGGCAAAACCTCTCTCCTGCAAGCGGGCGTGGCTCCCGAACTGGAACGGCAGGACTTCATCCCCATCTTCCTCCGCTCCGAGCGCACCGAGGCCCCGCTCGTGGAAACCCTCACTGACACCCTGGCCAAAAGCCCGCAAGTGAGTGGCTACGACCGTACGGGGCTGTTGGCTGTTGGCACTGAGCCATTAGCCAACGGCCAACAGCCAACAGCCAATGGCCTCGAGCCATTAGCCAACGGCCAACAGCCAACAGCCAATGGCCTCGCGCCATCAGCCAACAGCCAACAGCCAACAGCCAATGGCCTCGCGCCATTAGCCAACGGCCAACAGCCAACTTTCTGGGAGCAAATGAAACGCCTCGAATTTGATGTAAATGGTCTGCCCGCCACGCCGGTGCTGGTATTCGACCAATTCGAGGAGCTCTTCACGCTGGCGCACAGCGAGCGCAGTCGCCAGCAATTTTTGGGCGAACTGGCCGATCTCGCCAACGAAACCATGCCTTCGGCCCTGCGCAGCGACCTGCTCCGCCGATTTCAGGAGGGCGACCCGGCGGTGACGGTGGAGACCATGCAGTGGTGGGAGCGGCAGCCGGAGGTGCGCATCGTGCTCTCCATCCGCTCCGATTTTTTGCACTTGCTCGACCAGATGAGTACCCAAATACCCGGCATACTCCGCAATCGCTACCAGTTGCAGCCGCTCAACCGCGACAAGGCGCGGGTGGCCATCGTGCAGCCCGCACTGGCGGAGGGAGAATATGCCAGCCCGACTTTCGAGTATAGCGATGCCGCCCTCGACCAGATGATCGACTTCCTGACGGGCAAGGCCATCGGGGAAAAAACGACGCTTGACGGTGACGATGCCCATGCTTTCCGGCAGCGCGACGAGATCGAGTCGGTCAATCTGCAAATCATCTGTCAGGACATTGAGGAGAAGATCATCGAGCAGAAGATACCTGATGAGTGCTTCAACGTGCTGCCAGATTTTTACGGAAAAGCCGAAGGCCTGCAGGCCTCGCTCCGCAACTTCTACCGCAACCAACTCAACATTTTCCCGAAAGCCTACGTCGAGCGCATCCTGCAAAAAACAGCCCGCTCACTGCCCATCACGGATCACGACCGCCTACTCTCCACTCAGCCCGCCGGGCACTTGACGGCCATCGCGCAGCGCATCGTGGAGGAAAGCCTCGTCACGCCCGGCAACCGCCGCAACAGCGTGGTGGACGATACGCTGATTGACGAGTACCGGGTCACCGCCGATTTTCTGGATACACTCGTGGACCGCAGCCGACTGCTGCGCAAGGAGCCGCGATTGGACGATTTTTACTATGAAATCAGCCACGACACGCTGCTGCCAGCCATCATCGAGTCGCGCAATAACCGCCGTCTGCTGGAAAAAACCGACCAAGACCGCGCCCTACTGGAGAAGCAGTTGGCTGCCGAGGCCGAAAGCCGAAAATTGATGGAAGCGGAATTGAAAGTAGCCCGCGACAAACGCCGCTTGGCCAACCGTGCTGCCAAAGCCTCCTTCCTCGCCACGCTGCTGTCGCTGGCGATGGGCGCGATTTTTACCTACAACTACATCAACGACGTAAAAAACGAGTTTCGGCAGGCCGAGCGCAATGTTGAGATTGAGCAGTACGACGCGGCATTGGTCACCTACAACAAATTCAACAACCTCCGTCGCCGCAGGTGGGTGATCGCCAACCTCATGTCGCCCTCCAAAACCGTGAGCGAGGAGTTGGCCGCTGTCCAACAATTTCACCTGGTGTACGACTCGCTTGTAGGCCATCAGGCTTTGGGCGACTCGTTGTTTTTTATCCAAGACAAGGAGTACGCCGCTGCTTTGCACAGCTACAACTTGGCCCAAAACCTGCTCGTCCGCTACGAAACGCTCAACCAGACCCTGCTGCACCACGAGCAGCCGCCACGCCCGCGCGTATCACCGCTGCGCCTGGCCGAACACCGCAGCACCCTACAATTGCGCATCGAGAATGCCCGCGAAGCGCTCATCACCCGGTTCAGCCTCTGCCAGCGCGACCTCGAAACCTTCACCGAGGCTGGTGCCAAAGGCCAAATGCAGCGCAATTTGCGGATGATGGACCGCCTATGGCCCAAAGATCAGGTGGATGTGGACGACCTCATCAAGCGGCTCAGCACGGGGCCTGACCTGCGGGAATACATCACCGAGGAGTTAGAAAAACTGAAGTAAAGCCACACATAAATGTCTCGCAAAGGCGCAGAGGCGCAAAGGTTTTACATGCCCCTGCGAGGAGGCATCTAAACTAATTTTAGCGAGACACTTAGTCCTGCTTTGTCACTTTAAAAGCGAATTTGTCATGTCGCAGCGAAGCGAAGACATCTACACAACCCAAGCCCTGATGAGATACAAAAAGCCTTGCTTGTGTAGATGTCTT
>JAYSUY010000414.1:0-4872 GCA_043718855.1 Saprospiraceae bacterium
GGGCTGTCTCGCACTGGCGAGACAGCCCTTCTGCATTTGATTTATACAGCCAAACACCCGTTTCGCCCACCCCTACGCGAAACTGGTGTTTCGCCGTACATCCTACTTCACCACCTTCACATTGTCCTTCGGCTCCCGATCTATCAGCATCCTGAATGGATCGATGCCCGCCTTGTCAGGTTTTTCATCCACGACAAACGTAAACGTATTGTCTTTTTGGGCAATCTTCACCCGCTGGCGGTGGAGCGTTTTACCGTATTTTTTGTCTCCCTCCGGCTTGGCGAAAGCCCCGATTTCCATCCAGTCGTTCACTGGCATCTCCGTCTCCTTGCCCAGTTCATCCGCTTTCAGTTTGTGGCTTTCTACTTGGAGCGTCACCTCCCATTTGCCGTTGCCGAGGTCTTTCATGGTGGCGTCCTTCGTCACGTTCTCGAACAGCGTGATGTCCCAGAACAAGTCTTGGATGATGTATGTCAGCGAATCGGGTGTTTGCGCAGCGAACTCGTTCACAGCATCCACGCTCGTAGGGTAGGGCGGGTTTTTGTAGCGAAATTTTCCCAAAAACGTCTTCAAACCGGCATTTACCTTGTCCTCTCCAATCATTTCTTTGAGGTAGTACATCACCGCCGAGCCTTTGTTGTAGTGGATGTAGCCCTGCCGCTCACACTTGCCGAGCGGCATTTCGCGCAGCGTCTCGCGGCCCCGCTCCCGGAGATACTTGTCGGTTTCGTACTCCAAAAACTTGCGCATCACGTCGCGCCCATACTCATGCTCCATCACCATCAGGGCCGAGTATTGGGCGAATGTCTCGGTCGTCATTTCCGCCCCCTGCATGTTCGCGCCGCACTCTTGGTGCGCCCAATATTGGTGGCCCATCTCGTGCGCCACGACGTAGAACACCATATCGATGTCGTCTTTTTCGGGCTGAAAATCCTCGATAAAACCGATGCCCTCTGAGTACGGCATGGTGCCAGGGAAAGCCTGCGCAAATTCCGCGTAGCGCGGAAACTCGATGATGCGGCACTGCTTGTGGTAGTACGGGCCGAAGTTTTGGGTGTAATACTCGATGCTCTTCTGCATGGCTTTCAGCATACGCGGCACGTTGCGGGCGTGGTCGGCGTGGTAGTACACCTCGTAGGTGATGCCGCCCTTTTCCTCCCGCGCCACCTCATAGCGGGCCGAGAGGAAGGAGTAGAAATTCCAAGCCTTGTGGTCGAGCCGGTAGTGAAAAATGCGGCGGTTGCCCTCCGTGCGCTCGCTCAGGAGCGAGCCAGGCGCGACGGCCACCTGGTCGGCGGAGGTGCTGATGGTCGTCTCCACCGTCACCCAGTCCGAGTCAATGTTGAGGTACTGGTTGCCGCGAGCGGCGTAGTTGGCCGTGTCGAGCGCGGGCATCCGGGTCTTTTCCGGCAGCTTGTAATCGCGGCGTTTGTTATTGTCGTCCAGTTCGCCGCCCTCATGGTAGCCGAAAGTGGGCGAGATGTCGCCGTTGTTGAAAAACGTCCCGTTCTGCATGACGCTCGTGTTCGAGAGTTGGTTCTCAAAACCTTTGGCGCGGTACACCGTGTTGAATGTCAGCAACATAGAATCGCCCGGAGCGAGCGCGGGACTGATTTGATAAAAACGCAGGTAGAGCGCGGAGTCGTTGTGCAGCAGGGCGAGACGCGGATTTTCAAACTTGAAATCGCCCTGTGAGGGAATTTGCAGAAACAACGTGTCAATCGGTTTGGTGTGCAAGTTGCGCACCCACATCTGGCCGTCGGCTTCGTAGGTGCGGCTTTCTGGAAAAATGCGGATGTCGTATTTCAGGTCGTAAGTGCGCGGTTGGGCCATGCCCTGATAGCGCTTGTAGTCGTTCTCGTACCGCGCCATGCGCTTCTCCTGCGTGTTGGCACTCACGGACTTGTTGAGCATTTTGGTGTTGTAAAAAACAAATCCGGCGGTGCAAAGCCATACAGCGAGCAGACCTATACCAGCGAGGCGGTAGGTTTTCCACTCCTGACCAGCCAAGGCGAGGCGTTTGCGCCAGCCCGACTCCTTGCCCCGCGGCCAGAGGCAGATAGCGGCCACTGCCAGCAGCCCGCCGAACAGCAGCCAGTAGGAGTGGAACCACGCCAAACCCAGCGCGTAGGGCTGGTAGCCGTAGAGGTCGCTGACGGTGTACGAGGGCGTGCCGCCGAGTTTCACCATGTTGCTCGAAATGTCAAAGATGCCCCAGATGAACCCATTGACTGCAATCACGACGATGCAGATGAAAAAGCCGAGGTACATGTTGGGCGACAGGGCGTGGACGAACATGAACAGCGCGGTGAGGAACACAAAGCCAAGCATATCGAGCACCAAGAGTTCGCGGACGTACACGCCCAACTCGAAGCGGTAGTAACCCATCAGACTCTGGCTGCACACGGCTGCAATGATGGCGACCAGATTGAGCAAAAACGCGACGCTGACGATGGTACCGAATTTGGCGGCGTAGCCCGTCCAAGTGCGGGTGGGCAGCGCGTCGTAGATTTCGTTGACTTTAGCGGTGCGCTCTTTCCACACCAACGCGCCAGTGAAATAGGTCAGGATGGCGATGATGAACAGGTAAAACGCCCCGCGAATCATGTCTACCATCGTGTACGTCACGGGCAGGTTGCTGGTGCCATAGCCTTCGGTAGCGAACCGGAAACTGGGCACACAGTTGAGCAGCCCGATGATGGTGAGCAGAATGAAAGGGGTGCTTTTTATCACGCCTTTGAAATCGGTGCGCAGCTGGCTCCACAGTTGGCTGAGGGTGGTGGAGGTGCCAATACTGGGCGTGAAGCGCTGTAATTCAGCGAGTTGATGGAAGGCAAGCGCGGGCAAAGTATCGGGGTGACTCAAAGTCACCCCGACACTTGATTTCGCTGCTTTTCCCTTTTTGCCGCTCTTCTTTTTCTCCGAAAAATCGAACCTGAAATACCCCGCCACCAGCACTGCGAGGCCCACGCCCATCCAAATCAGGCGATTTACCAAGATGCCCGGCGCAAACAGGCCGACCGACTGATGATTCTTTTCGTCCACCGTCCAGTACTTCGTGAGGATGCTAAACGGGCGGTTGCCGAACGGGTCTAGCAGGCTCGCCACTTGTTCGTTCTGTATGTCTTTCATCAAATTTCCTGCAATGATGTAGCCCACCAACAGCACCACCGCTGCTACGAACGAGTACATCGTGCTGCGGGTCAATGCCGCCACCGCGTAGAGTATGCCTCCGGCAAAAATCATGTTCGGGATGACGATGGCGACGTAGGCGTTGAGGTGGCCCGCCACCTCAAACGGGCCGAACCGCGCTGCGTCCATCCAGCCCATAGCCGGTCCGACCAGTGCGCCAAGCCACATCCCCAGCGATACGCCGAACATCGGGATCAGGGCAATCACGAGCGCCCCCGCGAAGTGGCCGAAGTAGTAACCCGCCTTGTTGATCGGCGAGGAAAAGATGATCTGGTCGGTGTTGTTCTCAAAGTCGCGGATGGCTGCGCCGTTGAGAAAAGCCACCACGAGCAGCAGCGCGAGGATAGACATCACGGCGTACCAGTTTTGCGCCACGAAGGGGGCGTTTTTCCAGACGTTGCCGTAGGAGCCGCCGATCTGGATGTCGTCGCTGACGGTGGCCCCAAAGGTCATCAGAGCGAAGACGAACAGGAAAATCCAGGGCATGGGCGAGCGCAGCCAGGCGCGGAGCTCGAAGGAGAAGAAGGTGGAGAACATAGGGTAGCGGTGGACGGTTGAAGGTAAAATGTTTGATGGGCTGGAAAAGTGCTGCCGGTTTCATGCCGTGAAACTCAATTTTCCACTCCCGACGGGTGTCATGCTGTAAGCATCTGCCCGGGCGTGAAACTCAATTTTTAACTCAAAACAGAACAAAACGACCTCAAAAAGCATGAAATCGTGGTCAACCCTTGGGCAGACCCTTGCAGGGTGACACGGTGCTGGGGCTTGGAATCTCAATTACGCTACCCCTTTTCCCCCTTCCCAAGCGCCGCCAACACCCTCACCAGCAAGTACGCCGCCCCAAGCGCGAACAACATCCCCAGCATCAGCAACGTGTAGTACCGCACCGTCCACTCAAAGGCAGTTTTGAGGCGCTGGGCAAGGCTGATTTTATGCTCGGCACCTTCCAGCAGCGAGCAGCGCACGGTGCAAAACTCGTTCTCTTCGTCGTAGTTGCCGAGCGATACACCCAAGCCTTGCAGTTCTCCTTCGATTTCGAGGATTCGGTTTTCGAGGCCGATGTACTCCTCAATTTGCCCGCCCCTGCTTTTGAGTTCGAGCAGGGCGTTGCGGGTTTTTTCGAGCGAGATGCGCTTGGCGTTGAGTTCTAAGTATTCGTTGGTCTTGTCGGTCTTGGTGACGGTTTTGCTCAGTAGGCGACCGATTTTTTGAAGCGTCAGCGAGAAACTGTCGAACTGAGCAGGCGGGATGCCGATGAGGAGTTGCAAAGTCCGTTGGCCAGGGTTGCCGCTGTTCTGCTCGTACTGCACCACCGCGCCGAAGGCTTTGATCTGATTTTTGATGGCCGCCTCGTCTTGCTCCCATTGGTTGGTCTTGGCTCGCAGGGTGGCGATTTTTTCATACTTCTGGCTCTGCGGGCCAGTGCCCACCTGAGCGCCCTGTGGTTGTTGGGGCGGCGGCTCTTTCCGTTTTTCGGAAGCGTAGTTTTTTCGAGAACCCGAAAAGTCCGCGCTGTCCGAAGTAGGGTCGCTTGCCCGGCCCGGATAAAAATAGCCGTAGGTCAAGCGGCACAGAAACAGCGCGAAGAACAGCACGACGCACCATTTGAAGTAACGCAGGACAGGGGGAGAGAAAAGGCTGAGCATAGAAGGTGAAGTAGTTATGAGGTATGAGTTGGGC
>JAYSUY010000415.1:0-4869 GCA_043718855.1 Saprospiraceae bacterium
CCGGGGGTGGGGTTGTTCAGGGAGTGGGTCGAAGCCACCCCCATTCTCCTTCATTTTCCCCCAACTTGACACCCTCATCCCGGTACTTTGATACCCTCGTCCGGGCCGACCCAGCCCCACCTTTGTCCTGCGGTTTGAAGCCGCTACGTTCACCAGTAACGTCGGCAGGGTTTAAAACCCTGCCGACGTTAGTTTCCACCACACACTTTTCTTGCCATGACAAAGCAACTCTGCGCTCTCTTCCTCCTCTTGCTCGCGGGCCTCTTCACCGCCAGCGAAACCTCCGCCCAAGCCAACCTCAGTTTCCAGGGCATCCTGAAAAAAGCCAATGGCCTCGCCGCGGACGACGGCAACTACGACATCACGTTCACCCTCTACGATGTCGAAACAGGCGGCACTATGGCGAACGAAAAACACAAAGAAACCATCAGCGGCGTGGAAGTGGCGGGCGGCATTTACAGCGTCATCCTGGGGGCGCAAGTAAGCATTCCGCTCGCGGCGGCCTTTGATGTGCCGTATTTCCTCGGCATCCGGGTGGGCGGCCCCAGCGCGACCGAGATGGTCCCGCGCATCCGGCTCACCTCGGCCCCCTACGCGCTCGCGCTGCGCGGCAGCAGCAACGTGTTCCCCGGCGCAGGCACGGTGCAGGCGGATAAAATCGAAGTAAACGGTGGGATGCTGGCGGAAGGTGGCGGACCAGGTGCAAACGGTGTGAACAACAACGGCTACGCTTTCAAAGACGGCGGCGGCGATGCCAACAACGATAGTGGCTTGTTCAGCCCCAGCGATAATGTGGTTTCGCTGTACGCCAACAACTCCGAACTCTTGCGCGTCAGCAACCCGCCGGGCAGCTCCAGCGTCAACATCAAGACCAACGCCTTGATTGACAACTCTTTGACGGTGACCGACCAGTTGTTGGTGAACGGCAACGTCAGCACAGACCTCAAATTTGCCAACCAGAAGGGCTTGCAATACAACGGTCGGAATGACTGGCGACTGGTAGACCGCGATGATTTCACAAGCGGCACAGACAGTTGGTTTTGTACAGATGCACTGATTTCGTCCACCACGTCCACCATCGAGTACGTGTATTACGGGGATTTCAATGGCAATGTGGTCCGACCGGAGGGCAACTCCAATACCCCTGTTTTGAAAAAACAATTCAACCTGAGCGGTGTCGGTACCTATACCTATGTCAAGGTCGTGTTCAAATACTATATCACCGACAGCTGGGATACTGGCGAGGATATGGGCATTGCCGGTTTTTCGACAGACCTCAATGCTAGCAATCCAGTTATTTGCTGGCAACATATGTCCGATATGTATGCGAGCAACGCCGCCGTCAGTTATACAGGCGACGCCAACTGGACGGATGGCGCTATCAGAGCGGAAATGGTCGCTTACAATCCGGGTACTTCATTTTATGTTTTCGTGGGCATGAGGGCGAACTCTGCTACCAGCAACGAGCGGTATGCACTGAGCAATGTGGAGGTGTGGGTGCGGTAAGGAAATGTGCTAATGAGTCAATGTGGTCAATGTGCCAATTATGCCCCCATTTTCCTTTGGGTAAAACTTCATTTTCCACTCCACACGGGGTGTCACCCTGTAAGAGTCTGCCCAAGCGTTGACCGAGATTTCATGCTTTTTGAGGTCGTTTTGTTCCGTTTTGAGTTAAAAATCAGGTTTCACGCTTGGCCAGACCCTTACAGGGTGACAGCCGTCGAGAGAGGAAAATGGAGTTTCAGTGAAAGGGAAACGGCAGTACTTTGCTCACCTGTTTTTGAACACTCCCGAACATCCCCCACCCACCTATCCAGCATTTTTATGAAAAATCTCCTCTTCCCACTCATAGCCTGCCTCTGCTGCGCCATCGGTTCCATGCCGCTCCGCGCACAAGTCGCAGCCAACTGCACCGACGGCACCGTCGTCGGCAGCGAGACCTACTCCGGTACCGTATTTTTTAACTACGGCGGCACCACCAACTCCATCACCTCTAAAAACCGCACGACTGGCGCACTCGGCGAGTCCTTCATCGGCCCCTACCTCAGCCCGACCTACAACGGCGTGGCGGGTTTTTTCAGCCGCTTCCTGCTACCGCCCTCCGCGCCGCTCGTGTACGCCAGCGAGGGCGATCTGGAAGACCGCATCCAGGTCAACTGGGTGATCGACCCGCTCAGCCCATCTGCCGAAGGCGGCTTCAACATCTTCCGCGACGGCGCTTTCATCGGCCATGTGGACAAGGAAATCCGCGTGTACGTGGACTTCAACGTACAGGCCGGCAAGTTTTACAACTACCAAATCACGGGGGTCAACGGCTTCGGCGAAGGCTCGCGCGGCAGCGGCCTCGGCTTCCTGAATCCCAACGGGGTCATCACCGGCCAGGTTAAAACCTTCAACGGCAGCCCGGTGCTGGATGCCGCCGTCACGCTCACGCCCACGCTCGGCACCGCGCTTGCGTTCACGGGCGACGACCTGGCTTTCGCAGAGTTCCAAGCCGCGCTGCACTCGCCCGCTTGGACGGTCAGCACTTGGGTGAAAATCGGAGCCAACAACGACAACGCCTCCATCATTGACTTCGGCAGCCCCACCCAGAAAAACTGGTGGCTGCACACGCTCGCCACCGGGGTCAAAGGCATCCGCTTCGGCGTAGGCAACACCTCCTCCTCGCAATCAGCGACTTACACCTTCGCCAGCGACCCCGACGGTTGGCATCACATCGCCGCAGCGTACAGCGGAGCCACCTTGCTGCTCTATGTGGACGGCAACTTGGTGGCCACTCAGCCCGCCCCCATCGCGCAGGCCGCGCTGCCGCTTTTTTTCGGAAAAAGGCCGACCGGCACGCCCCACCACTACACGGGCGGCTTGGACGAGGTGCGGCTTTTCAACCGCCAACTCTCCCAGACGGAGATCAATATGTTCAAAAACCGCACGGTCAACTCCGATGCGAACGGCTTGGTGGCTTACTGGAAATTGGATGAAGGTGTTGGCGTGAAAGCCTACGACCTCTCGCCCAACCACTTTGTGGCCTACCTCTGCGGCCCCACTTGGAGCGCTGACCGGGCCGACGTGGTCAACGGCGCAGTAACCGATGAGGCCGGTTTCTACAAAATCGAAGGCATCAACTACGGCGGCGGCACGGTCTTCACCGCCGTGCCGAGCAAGAAAGTTTTCAGCAACTACGCGCTCGAATTCAATGCCGCCAACCAGCACTACGCGGTGCTGACCGATTCGGTGTTGCTCGGCGCAGCCAACGCGGCAGCCATCGAAGTGTGGGTGCAAAATTTTGAAAACACTGCCAGCCCCCGCACCGTGCTGTCCAACCAGTCGGCCAACGGCGCGACTAATTTCTTCCAGTTCAACGTGGTGAGCGGCAACATTCAATTGATAATCAATGGAGTGGCCCAATCCTTCGGTGCGTTGGGCACGGGCTATCAGCACTTGGTTTTTAACCTGAAAAAAAATGGCGGCAGCACGGACGTGACGGCCTACAAAAACGGCACCCTGCTTTCCACCCAAAACTATGCGGCAGCCTTGCCCAATTTCAGCCCCCAAACTTGGCGCATCGGGGCGCGGAAAACCGCCGCCAGCCACGACCAGTTTTTCAGCGGCCTGATTGACGAAGTAGCGTTTTACGACACCACCCTGACGCAGGCGCAAGTGCAACTCAACAACACGCAGGGCGTGGCGGCGGGCAATCAGCGGCTCCGCTCTTGGTTTCCGCTCAACGAAAGCCGAGGCACAGTGCTGGAAGACATCGGCCCGGCCCGCACGGGCAAAGGCACGGTGCAGGGCGCGTTGTGGAGTTCCGTCACGGGCATTTCGAGCGCGACGATGCACGAATTTCAGCCCGACAAGCGCCTCGTGACGCTCAACGCGAGCAACACCAGCGCCGACCAGATTGATTTTATTGACCTCAGCACGGTGGCCGTTACGGGCTACGTCCGCTTCGACGGCACCGACTGTTTTGCCGCAGGCGTAGAGATTTTGGGCAACGGCCAGCCCTTCGCACCGCCGGTGATGACCGATGTGGACGGCAAGTTCACGGTGGATTTGGAGCCGGGAGCGACGGTGCGGCTTTCCCCGAAGTTCAAAAACCACACGTTTTTGCCAGCCAACTGGGAGGTCGCCAACGTGGTGTCGCCGGTAGCAGGCATCTTATTCCGCGACATGACCAAGCGGTTCGTGCGCGGCCAGATGGCCGGCAACGACAAATGCCGCAAGAGCATCATCCCGGCTGCCGGGCTGTCGCAGACCAAAGTGAAGGTGGAAACCCTCGACGGCTGCTACTACCGCGAAATGACGCTGCCGGATGTGAACGGCAAGTTTGTGTTCAACGACCTGCCGCCAGTGGAGGTAACGGTGGCCGTGACGAGCCACCCGGACGCTGGCGCGGGCGGCATTTTGTCCTATTTTCAAAACAAAGGCGGCACGAATACCGACCTCTCGGAAGTGAGCGACACGGTGGATTTCATCTACTACGCCCCGCCGCAGGTGGAGATTTCGGAACTGCCGACCAACCAATGCGGCCAGCCGATGCTGGAACAATCAGAGAAATACACGCTGGATTTCCGGGTGTTCCAGCAGTACGAAGGTGGTGTGGACGGCAAGTGCTACTTGGACAGCGCGTTGCTGCGCATCGAAAACGGCTTTTCCGACCAAGCCCCGCTCGACACGGTGATGAGCGGCGGCAAGTTCCGCTACAAATTCCCCGGCGGCATGCCCAACCTCGCTGATCCCTACGAGAAAACCCTGACGGTGAAGGCTACGGCCAACGACCGTTTCAGCACCCAAGCGGTGAAGGCGGTAGTGCTGGGCAAACGCCCGCGCAACATCAACTTCGTGTCCACTACCCCCGAACTTCCGGTGATG
>JAYSUY010000416.1:0-4867 GCA_043718855.1 Saprospiraceae bacterium
GCAGGAGTTCCAATCCGAAGGCCACGAGGTCGTCATCTACTCCTTTGCGCTGCAATACCCGGCGTTTTTGTTTCCGGGAAAAAGCCAGTTTACCGATGACCCGCCGCCTGCCGATCTCCGCATCCATACTCGCCTCAACAGCATCAACCCCCTCAACTGGCTCATTGTGGGGCGCGAAGTGGCCCGCGAGCAGCCCGACCGCATCATCGTCCGGTTCTGGCTTCCATTCATGGGGCCATGCCTCGGCACCGTGCTGCGCGTCGCGCGTTTTTTTTCGAGAAAAAAACTCCACGTCACGGCCCTCGTGGACAACATCGTGCCGCACGAAAAACGCTTCGGCGACCGACCCTTCGCCCAGTGGTTTGTGGGTGCTTGCGATGATTTTGTGGTGATGTCGAAATCGGTGGGAGACGAGATTCAGGGTTTTTTGCCACGAAACCCCACCCCCTCTACGACACCTACGGCGACCCGCTCCTCAAACCCGTCGCCCGTCAGCAACTGAGCCTCCCGCCCGATGTGCATCTCGTGCTGTTTTTTGGCTTCATCCGAAAATACAAGGGACTGGACCTGCTCCTCGAAAGCCTCGCCCATATGCCCGGTGTACACGCGCTGGTAGCTGGCGAGTGTTATGAAGACTGGCTACCTTACCAGCAAATCATTGAAAAACAGGAACTAACCACCCGTGTGCACCTCCACACCGACTTCATACCTGCTGATCAGGTACGGGTATTTTTTTCAGCCGCTGATCTGGTGGTGCAGCCCTACCGCACGGCTACTCAGAGCGGTATTTCGCAGATCGCCTACCATTTTGAGAAGCCTATGGTGGTGACAAACGTCGGTGGTTTGCCAGAAATCGTGACTGATGGCGTGTCCGGCTATGTCGTGGAGCCTGTGTCGGAGGCAATTGCTGATGCCATCCGTGACTTTTTTGAGCAGCGCCGAGAGGCTGCTATGACTGTCGGCGTAAGGGCTGAGAAACAGCGATTTACATGGAAAAACCTGACTGAAACCTTGTTGCTTCAAGCCTGACGATTTGCTGGCTTAACAAATGTTTAGTTTTTATCAGAAAACTAATTGCACAAAAAACCCCGTTTTGGTTCGGTATTTGATTTTGTCGACACAACAAAAATCGTAATCATGAGCCACTACACAGACAAAAATGAGCGCCTTAACCGCCGAGCGGCTTTCGTGTTCGCCATCTCGCTCCACGCAGCACTTGCCGTAGCGCTGTATGTGCAGACCAGCGAAAAACCCACTGTTAAAAATACGGCCGCCGCTGTTGCCGCTACTCCCACTGCCAAAAAAGCCGCTCCAACGCCGTAGCGCATGGGCAAAACAAAAATCGAACGATATTCAACGCCAGCACGAGGGTACCCTCGTGCTGGCGTTTTTTATACTCAATACGGATTGGAGGCAGCAGTAAACTTTTGAGCAGCCGAGTGTTTTGTGAAGGCTCGCCATTGGGCCAATAGCCTGTGGAGCAACGCGCACCATGAAGCAACGAAACCTCCTCCTCGGCCTATACGGCCTCCTCACAGTAGCCAGTATTTTTTTGCTGACCCGGCTGAAATTCACCTTCGATTTCGAGCAATTTTTCCCGAAGGGCGACCCCGATTGGGAGTTTTTTAAAGCCTACATCAAGGATTTCGAGAGCGACGACAACTTCCTGATTGTGGCCGTAGAGCGGCGCGACGGGGTGTTTGAGCAAGGTTTTTTGGAAAAATTTTACGATTTTTCCATCCGGGCGGGCCAGTTGCCCCACGTCGTATCCTCCATGTCGCTCACCAAAATGCAGTACCCGCTGCGCACGCCCTTCGGGGTGACGATGGTACCTGCCCTGCACATTGAGGACACGGCTTACTACGCCACCGACCGCGCACGGGTGCTACAGGACCGCCGCTTGGTGAACAACCTCATTTCCGCCGACGGCACGGCACTGGCGGTAGTGTTGAAAACGGTGAATCAAAGCTCGCTCGGCCAAGCCAACGAGATGATGAGCGGGCTGGATTCGCTACTGAGCAACTACGGTTTCGAGGAGACGCACACGCTGGGCCGCGCATATTTTCAGCGAGAAATGGTGGCCATGGAGATGCGCGAAATCATTGTCTCCACCATCATCGCTGCGCTGCTGGCTGCGCTCGTACTCTTTTTCATTTTCCGCAGGTGGTGGACGGTGTTCATCGCCATGGCGGGCATCGGGCTATCGCTGCTGTTTTTTCTCGGACTGCTCAGCGCACTGGGCATGGAACTCAACGCACTGGCCGCACTCTACCCCATCCTGATGTGCATTGTGGGCGTGGCCGATGCCATACACCTGACCAGCAAGTACTTAGATGAACTCGGTAAGGGCCACGACCGCGAAACGGCCATCCGCACCACGCTCCGCGAAGTGGGCTTCGCCACCTTCATCACTTGCATCACCACTGCCATCGGCTTCGCCTCGCTGCTCACCAACCGCACGGCACCCATCCAGGGTTTTGGGGTAAATGCCGCGCTGGGCGTGGTGGTGGCTTTTTTCGTGATTTATGGCTGGATATGGGCGATGTTGCCTCGGTTTCGTACGGATCAACTCATCAAGTTCACCCCAGAGTACGCTTTCTGGGGCCGCGCGATGGAGCGGGTGTACTGGTTTACAAAAAATAACCACCGCGCCATCGTGTGGATGTCGCTCGCGCTGCTCGCCGTATGCGTGATCGGCGTATCAAAAATCAACACCAACTACCGCATCAAAAACAACCTGCCGCGTGGCCAGCAGATCACGGCGGACTTCCTGTATTTTGAGGAAAAATTTGCTGGGTTCCGGCCTGTGGAGTTTGCGGTTTTCCCCCAAAACGGCCGCAAGGCCGACGACTTCGAGGTGCTGCGCGAAATGGACAAACTCGAAACTCATGTGCGCAGCTACGCCCCGATGAAGACCCTCGTTTCCGTCAACGACCTGTACCGCAGCCTCCACGCCATGAATCACGGCAACCGTCTGGAGGAGTACCGCTTACCCGACAGTTTGGCCGAATTTGAGCAGTACCAACGACTGGCCGAGCGGCTACCAGCCTCCGCTTCGGAGGTGCTGTTGAGCAAAAACCGCGACAAAGCCCGCATCGCCGGGCGGATGCAGGATGTGGGCCGCGACACGGTGGTGATGATGCAGGCTGCCATCGAAAATTGGTGGAAGCGCAATACGGACTCGTCGGTGGTGAAGTTCCGGAGTACCGGTACGGGGCTGGTTTTGGACAAAAACTCGGTGTACATCCGCGACAACATGCTGCAAGGGCTGATACCGTCGGTGCTGGCGGTAGCGCTCATCATGGCCCTGCTGTTCCGCGACCTGCGCATGGTGCTGGTGTTCACGGTACCCAACGTGTTCCCGCTGTTTTTTGCCGGTGCGCTCATCGGCTTTTTCGGCATCCCGCTGGAAGCGGGCATTGCTACGGTATTCAGCATTGTGTTTGGCATCGCTACCGACGACACGGTACACTTCCTGAGCAGTTACCGGGCCAACCGACGACACGGACTGGATGTGGAAGACTCGCTGCGCATCACGCTGGCGGAGACGGGTAAAGCGATGTGTCTGAGCAGCATCATCTTGTTTTTCAGTTTTTTAGTCATGCTGTTTTCCATCCACCCGCCCTCGGTAGCGGTGGGGTTGCTGGTGAGTGTGACGCTGGCGGGGGCTTTGTTCTGCGATTTGCTGCTGGTGCCGGTGCTGGCGCGGTGGCTGCTGAGGCCTCACCCCCAGCCCCTCTCCAAAATGGAGAGGGGAGAAGCGACATAAGCGGCGGTCTTTGAAGCCCCCCTCTCCAAAATGGAGAGGGGAGAAGCGACATAAGCGGCGGTCTTTGAAGCCCCCTCCTCCAAAATGGAGAGGGGGAGCGTGACACCCCCTCTCCACCGGAGAGGGGGCCGGGGGGTGAGGCCCTAACGAATTGCGCATGTCAGCAGGTGCTGGTCTTCGATGAAGCCTTCCAGCACGTCGCCGATTTGCACTGGCCCTACGCCCGCCGGAGTACCCGTGAAAACGTAATCGCCATTGTGGAGCGTGAAGTAGCGCGAGAGGTGTACGATGAGCGTCTCGAAAGTGAAAATCAGGTCGCGGGTATGACCATCCTGCACCACCTCGCCATTCTTTTTGAGTTGAAAATGAATGTCTTGGCGGTCGCGCAACTCCGCCAGCGGCACGAAACGGCTGATGGGGGCAGAGCGATCGAAGCCCTTGGCGATCTCCCAGGGATGGCCCTTGGATTTAAGTTTGTCTTGTAGGTCGCGGGCGGTAAAGTCGATGCCGAAGCCTACCGCGTCGTAGTAGCGGTGCGCAAATTCGGGCTGCACCGAGCGACCATTTTTACAAATCCGCAGCACGATTTCGCCTTCGTAGTGCAGGTCTTGGGTGAAGTCGGGATAGAAAAACGGCTTGTTGTTCACCACCAGCGCGGTCGGCGGCTTCATAAACACCAGCGGCTCTGATGGCACGGGGTTGTTGAGTTCTTTGGCGTGGTCGATGTAGTTGCGACCGATGCAGAAGATTTTCATAAAAAAAAGGTGGAGGTAGATGGTGAACGGTGAAAAATAGCAGCCGAGGCCAGGGCCTCCATCACTTAGCCTCGGTCAGCGGATTGCGCGGGTGTTGCAGATTGAATAATCCGCATCACGGCCCACATCAAGAATGCGGAGAATAGTGCGGCTTGCCAGGGTACTTGGATATCCTGTTCGAGATCAATAGTGGACACCTCTTTTTTATAGGCGTATTGGGCCAACACTTGTAACGCATTGTTGAAAAAATGGGCGGCCACTGGAATCCAGAGATTGCGGCTGCGCCAGTAAAGCCAACCCAACACCATACCCAGCAGCCAGCGCGATAAAAAGCCTTCAAATT
>JAYSUY010000417.1:0-14509 GCA_043718855.1 Saprospiraceae bacterium
GAAAGTGGAAGTCGCGCACGATACCGACGACGGTGAAATCCACGTCTTTTTCCTCCCGGTCAAAAAAACTGCCCGGCATGGTGAGGCGCTGACCGACGGCTTTCTCCAAGTCGCGGAGGCCCAGATCGCGGGCGGCTTTTTCATTCAACACCACCGAGAGCGAGTCGCTGAAATCCCTGGAAAAACCGCGTCCGGCCAACACCTCCATGCGCATGGTGCCGATGTACCGCTCATCCACGATGAGGCCGCGCCCGGTGACGCTCTCTGCGTTGCCCGGCACCTTGAATGAGGCACCAAAATAGTCGCCACCGCCGAGGGTTGTACTCGCGCCGCCCACGCCCTCCACGCCCGGTATTTTCTCCAACTCTTGCTTGAATGCCTCGGTTTTTGACCCCAAGGCGAAGGTGTTTTGGAGTGTGACGACGTGCCGCTGGTCGAAGCCTAATTTTTTCTCAAAAATAAAATCCAACTGCTTCAACACCACCAATGTGCTGATAATCAGCGCGACAGAGATGGCAAACTGGAACACCACCAACCCGTTGCGCAGGCTCCGCCCGCGCCCGGTGGACGTAAATTTTCCCTTCAACACTTCCACCGGCCGGAAACTCGACAGCACGCCCGCTGGGTAACTGCCCGCCAGCAACCCAACCCCGATGGCAAACACGGGCAGGGCCACGATGCCCCAGCCACTGAAAAACTCGTGCAGCGTGATTTGTTTATCAGCAATGTTGTTGAACACCGGCAGCAGTAACGACACCAGCCCCAGCGCCAGCACCGCCGAGAGCAGACTGACCACCACCGCTTCTGTCAAAAATTGCCCTGCCAACTGCCGCCGCTCGCTGCCGAGTGCTTTGCGGATGCCCACTTCGCGGGCCCGCTCGGCGCTTCGGGCGGTGGCGAGGTTCACGAAATTGATGCAGGCGATGAGCAGGATGAAGGCCGCGATGACCGAAAAAACCGTCACCAGCGTCATGTTTCCGGTGGGTTTCAGTTCCGCTTCGAGTTTGGATGTCAGGTAGATGTCGTGCAGCGGCTGGAGGAAGTAGTGCCAGCCGTTGCCAGCCTTCGTGTACTGCGCGTAGTCTACCCCGAAGTTGCGCTGCACCTCGCCGGCGGCGTAGCGTTCCACCACGCCGGGCAGTTTGGCTTCGAGTGCTTTCCAGTCGGAGCCGGGGCGCAGCAGGAAGTAGGTGCAAGCAGCGAAACTGATGTGGTTGGTCTGTTTCCAGAAGCCAACGCCCGCGGTGGTGGCGAGTAGGTCGAACTTAAAATGCACGTTTTCAGGCAAATCGGCGCAGACGGCGGTCACGTTCATCGGTTCTGGCTCGTTGCCGAGCAGGGTCACGGTTTTGCCGATGGCCGCCTCTGCGCTGCCGAAATACCGCCGGGCGGTGCTCTCGGTCAGCACCAGCGACTTGGGCTGGTTTAGGCAGGTGAGTGCATCGCCCTTCACCATCGGCACCTGGAAAATTTTGAAAAATGTAGAGTCCGCACCGTAGAAGTTTTTTTCCTCAAACACGCGGTCTTGCCACTTCACCTGCACCGTGCCGCCGGGGTTGAAACTGGACACGCGTACGGCTTCCTCTACTTCGGGGAAATCTTTTTTCACCGTGCCTGCGTAGCTCGGCGGAATAATGGCGTAGCCCGTCTGCCGGTCGGGGTAGATGCGATTGAGCGCCATGCGGTAGATGCGCTCGCCGTTGGGCCAAGCGCGGTCGTAGCCGAGTTCGTCGGCCACAAAAAGCAGGATGACCAGGCAACTGGCGATGCCTACGGCGAGACCGAGGATGTTGATGGCGCTGTAACCCTTGTATTTGAGGAGGTTGCGGAGGGCGATTTTTAAGTAACTCTGGATCATGGCCGTGTCGCCGACTTTCAGTCGGCGTAACCGTACGCCTCAATCCTTGCACCATTTTCCTAAGACTTTAAAAATCAGTTTTTTAGGAGAAATTTTTTCAAAATGAAACGTCCGAACTCGAACGATAGGTGTTCGGGTTCGGACGTGGAGGGTGTTAAAATTCTGACCGTAAAGCCGGGCTGTCGTAGGTTTGGGGTTTCATTTTTCACACAAAAACTGATTGTTTTATGCAACAACTGACAAAAATCTTAACCCTTGCCCTACTCGTCTTTTTCACCGCCTGTAAAAAAGATGACGACACTTCCGACGGTGGCGGCGACGACCTCGTGCGTACTTGGAAGGTAACCGACGTGAGCTGCACCGACGGCAAAACCACCACCACCGACGGCACTGATGTCATCACGGCGACCTTCACGTTCACAGGTAAAAACATCACCTCGACGGTCCTTTTCAAAGACGACAAGTCTTTCAGCAGCACAGGATCGTACACGCAGGTACTCAAGACGACCCTGCAAGGCCAAACGTTCACGAGCGAAATCATGCTGAACGATTTTGCTTCGACGGGTACTTGGAGCAAACAGGGCAACACCCTGACGCTGAAGGACAGCCAGAACAACACGCAAGATGCGGAGATTGTCGAGTTGACCAGCACCAAACTGCGCCTCAAATACTTGGTGAACACAACTGAGAACGATGGTTCTGGCTTGATTGTCACCCAAAAGGCTACGATCAATTACGTTCTGGAGCCGAAGTAAGCCAACTTAGGGTATTGATCAACAGCAACAGCCGACGGATAAGCATCCGTCGGCTGTTGCTGTTTTTAGAGCGAATGAATCGCCAAATTTGATGAAAGTGAAGGGCCTTATTCCTGAATCTCAAACTCTACTCGTCGGTTTTTCTCGCTCGGTTGTCCGGCTGCATCACGCACCAGCGGGCGGGTATCGCCATAACCTTTGGCTGTAATGCGCTGTGCGACAACACCTTTTTGAGTCAAGTAGGCGGCTACGGTTTGCGCCCGCTCTTCGGAGAGGAGCAGGTTTTTACCCGAATCGCCTACATGGTCGGTATGGCCGGCAATGGAAAGCCTGTACTTCGGGTTGCGGAGTAAAAATCCAGCAAGCCGATCTAACTCTGGCTCTGATTCGGGCAGCATGGTGCTTTTACTTTTTACAAAAAGGACGTTTTTGGGCAGGTATTTTTCCAGCGTGTCTTTGGCGACTGGGGCGGGTTTGGTCTCCGTTTTTTTGGGCGGCGGCGAGGCTTGGGTTGGCTGTTTTTTAGGCAGTTTTTGCGTAGGCTTGGGCGGGGTCACGACAACGGCTGGCAAGGTTGGTAGGGTGAAAAAACGCTTGTCGATGAGGTGGTCGTTGTACCCCATTAGTCCTCTGAAAACGGGTTTTTCGCTGGGCAGTTGCCAATACAGTTGGATTTCGCCTTCAAACAGCGCGTTGAAATACTCTACGGTTAAGTCGTACTGGCGGTTGGCTTCCAACTGAATCTCTCCGCTAACGCGCTCGGAATCATGCAGTCCCCATGCATTGATGACCATCTGGCCGTTCACTTTCACCCGGATGCCATCGTCCACATGGGCGCGAAACAGATAGGTGCCGGTTTCAGGGGTTTGAATTTTTCCGGTCCAGCGCACTGAAAAAACGTGGGCATCTATGCCTGCTGCGGGTGCGACGTTGTTCCAGATAAAGTTGATTTGAGCGTCCGTTCGAGTCATCACTTTTCGCTCAAAGTTTTTGCCGTCGAAATATTCACCCAGCAAGCCAGACTGGGCTTGGAGTGTGATGATGCTGAAGCAGGCGATGGAAAGTAATGTGGGGAGCAATTTTGTGGTCATAGCGGATAAGTTTCTGCAAACCAATGCGCAAGCCAACAAAATCAATGCAAAACTTAGATGCAAGGCACTGCTTTTTCGATGGATTTGATGTGGCGTACATCACGAGGCTTGATGTGAGGTGCTGAGAGAGCAGCACAATTTGAGCGAGATAAATTATTGGCCGCGAACTACATTTGCCGACCGCTCACCACACTGCACCACCTGCCACCATGCCACTAAGTTGGAACGAAATCAAAGCCCGCGCCCTTGCTTTTTCCAAAGAATGGGAACACGAAACCAGCGAAGACGCTGAGGCCAAATCCTTTTGGGACGGCTTCTTTCATGTGTTTGACGTGTCACGCCGTCGGTTGGCAACCTTTGAAACATCGGTGCGCAAACTCGACAGCAAACAAGGCTTCATTGACCTGCTCTGGAAGGGCGTTATTTTGGTGGAGCATAAATCGAGGGGCAAAGACCTCGACAAAGCCTTTCAGCAAGCCAAAGACTATTTTCCCGGCCTGAAAGAACACGAACTGCCCAAATACATCCTCGTTTCCGACTTCGAGCGGTTCCGGCTCAACGACCTCGACACGGGCGCAACCCACGAATTTAAACTGAACGAACTGGCTGCGCACGTCCACCTGTTCGGCTTCATGGCGGGCTATCAGAAACGTACCTACAAAGACGAAGACCCGGTAAACATTGAGGCCGCTGAGCGCATGGGGCGGCTGCACGACGCATTGGAGGAAGCGGGCTATACTGGCCACGCGCTCGAAGTATATTTGGTACGGGTGCTGTTCTGTCTGTTCGCTGAGGATACGGGCATTTTCGAGCGCACCCAATTTCAGGAATTGGTGGACACCTACACCAAGCCCGACGGCAGCGACTTGGCTTTGCAGATTGCCCAACTTTTCCAGACCCTCAACACGCCCTCAGACAAGCGTTTCAAAACCCTTGATGACACGCTGGCCGCCTTCCCGTATGTCAACGGCAAACTGTTTGAAGAAAACTTGCCGCTGGCCGCCTTCGACCGCAAAATGCGGGACAGCCTGTTGCTATGCTGTGCGCTCGATTGGAGCAAAATCAGCCCCGCCATTTTCGGCTCCATGTTCCAAGCCGTGATGAACCCCAAAGAGCGGCGCAATTTGGGGGCGCACTACACGTCGGAAAAGAACATCCAGAAAGTTATCAAACCGCTTTTCCTCGACGACCTCTACACCGAGTTTGAAAAAGCCAAAGGCAACCGCAACCGTCTCAACGAGTTGCACCGCAAAATCGCCGCGCTGCACTTCCTCGACCCCGCTTGCGGGTGTGGCAACTTCCTCATCATTTCGTACCGCGAACTGCGCACGTTGGAACTGCTCATCCTGCGCGAACTGAACAAGACCGGGCAGGGCTTTCTGGACGTTCGAGAGATTATCCAAGTGGACGTTGACCAATTCGCGGGCATTGAGTACGACGAATTTCCCGCCCGCATCGCTGAGGTGGCGATGTGGCTGATGGATCACCAAATGAACCTGAAAGTGTCGGATGAGTTCGGGCAGTATTTCGTGCGGCTGCCGTTGAGCAAGGCGGCGAAAATTGTGCATGGGAACGCCTTGCGGGTGGATTGGCGGGCGATTCGCGCTGCATCGGCCTACGACCTGAGTGCCGACCAAGTGAATATCTACCAAGTCAACGAACCCGAAGCGCACTACTCAACGCTGAACGTTTTTACCAAGCAAGTCAACCTTTTTTCTGCTGAAAAAGCGACGGCTCCAACCGCCGCCGCCAACGGCGGGGCGGGCTTCGACTACATTTTGGGAAATCCGCCGTTTATCGGGAAGCAACTCCAAAATGAGGCGCAAAAGGCCGATATGGAGCAGGTTTTCAACGGAGTGCAAGGGGCGGGCGTGTTGGATTATGTGGCGGCTTGGTACTTGAAAGCCGCCCAATACATCCAAAACACGCGCACCAAAGTGGCTTTCGTGAGTACCAACAGCATTTCGCAAGGCGAGCAGGTAGGGGTGTTGTGGGGTGTGCTGTTCAACTTTTACAAAGTGAAAATCCACTTCGCGCACCGCACATTTTCATGGAGCAACGAGGCAAAGGGCAATGCTGCCGTGCATTGCGTCATCGTGGGCTTTGCGGCTTTCGACATGGGCGATAAGCGCATTTTTGACTACGAACACATCAAAGGTGAGCCGACGGAGCGGAAGGTGAAGAACATCAACCCGTATTTGGTGGAGGGGAACGACTTGGTTATCGTAAAGCGTAGAACTTCGATTTCAAACGCACCCAGCATTTCATTTGGCAGTATGCCCAACGACGGCGGCCACCTTTTGCTAACCGATGAAGAAAAAGAAACGCTTGTAAATCAAGAACCCGAAGCCGAAAGATGGATTAGGCCGCTTTTGAGCGCAAGGGAGTTTCTGAATGGAGAAAACCGTTGGTGCCTTTGGCTGGTCGGTATCCAGCCGCAAGAATTGAAACGGCTGAAATTGGTTTCGGAAAAAGTGGAGCAGGTAAAGAAACTGCGAACCAATAGCGACCGTGACGCAACTCGAAAGTTGGCTGCTTTCCCCACCCTTTTTGGAGAAAACAGGCAACCTAATTCTGAATTTGTGCTAATTCCCCTTCATTCATCGGAAAACAGGAATTACATCCCGCTGGGCTTTTTTGATAAAAACCACATCGCAAACAATTCAACCAGCGTCGTGCCAAATGCGAATCTGTACCATTTTGGCACCATGATGTCGGCAATGCACATGGTTTGGGTGAAGTACACTTGCGGGCGCATAAAAAGCGATTTTCGCTACTCCAACGAAGTCGTTTACAACAACTACCCCTTTCCCCTCACCCCTACCGACGCACAAAAGAAGAAAGTGGAGGAAGCCGCGCAAGCGGTGTTGGACACGCGGGCCAAGTATCAAAACCCCTCCCCCACCGGGGGAGGTTGGGTGGGGGCTTCTTTGGCCGACCTCTACGACCCCGTGGCCATGCCGCCCGACTTGGTGCGGGCGCACCAAGCGTTGGACAAGGCAGTGGATTTGTGCTACCGCCCGCAACCCTTCGGCAGCGAGTTGGCGCGTATCGAGTTCCTGTTTGGGCTTTATGAGCAGTACACCGCGCCGATGTTCGGGGGGCAGGGGAAGAAGGGGAAAAAGTAGCAGCGGGAAAGAGTTGGAGGGGGGGGAGAAATCCCTACCATGAATCTTGCGAACACCGCCGATGCCCCAAATCGTGCGCGTGTGCAAAACTCAGGGGGGGGTAAATCTACACACCCTCGTTTTTTGATTGGTCGCACCGCTGCCCAAACCATTGAGGCAGCGCAGGAATGGAGCAAGGGGGCGGGGAATGTGGCACGTCTTTTTGGCTATTCCCAGAAATGTCAGATTTATGACAAATCGAGGCAACGGCATGGGGGCTACTCGTTCTGTGCTACCTACACAAATACCTACGACCAAAATTAAAAAAGCCAATTGCCTGATAATCAGACAACTGGCTTAATAATGTGTCGGGATACCAGGATTCGAACCTGGGACCCCCTGTTCCCAAAACAGGTGCGCTACCGGACTGCGCTACATCCCGAAACAGAAGGGATAAAAATTTTACTTACTCCCTTCAATAAAATGCGGAGGAAGCGGGATTCGAACCCGCGGTACAGGTTATACCCGTACGTCGGTTTAGCAAACCGGTGGTTTCAGCCAGCTCACCCATTCCTCCGAATGGGACGCAAATGTAAAGCAGCCGAATCCTTACAGCCAAACTAAGTACCCAACATTTTTTTTATTTTTGTCAACTCCGGGTGTTTCGATTGGGTGATAGATGCTTTGGCCAAATGCGCTTTTGTTTGGTCAATATTTTTCTGCGCAGCATAGATGCGGGCCAGCAAGCGGTTGACATCAATATTGTTAGGGCGTTTGTTGTATTCGCCAAGTGAATATTGCAAGGCTTTGGCGTAGTCAGGCTTCAGATCGGTGTAAAGCGTGGCGTATTCGAGGCTCATGTTGTGGCCTTTTTCGGTGTCCTCGGCCATCATTTTTTCGATTTTGGGGATGAGCGCATCGAACTCAGCGGTACGGCCAGTGGCTTGATACAACTCAGCCAATGATTCGTAGTAGCTCACTTCCGGGATGATGCTGCAAGCCTTTTTCAACAGTTCTTCGGCCTTAGCATAGTTCTTTTTGTGCATCTCGACTTCACCGAGTGCAGCCAGCGCGAAGGGGTAATCCGTGCGCTCATCCAGAATACTGAGGTATTGCAACTCCGCATTTTTCCAATCGCCGTAGGTTTTGTAGAGGTTGCCCAGCGTGAGCCGTGTCCAAGCAGTGGATTCTTGGCCTGGGAATCCGGCTTTGATCGCCATGTCCAGTGCTTCAATGGCACCCGGTACATCGCCGTGTATTTCCCGAAGGTAGGAAACCCGTGAGTAGGAGCGTAGGTCGGGGCGGATGCTGACCATCTTGTCGGCCATCTCGACGGCTTGGGGGTAGTTACCCAGTTCGACATTGGCATCCACCAATGCGCCATAAATCTGGGCATTGTAAGGATTGATGGCCACCGCTTTTTGGGCGGTTTCGAGGGCGTTAGAAAAATCGTGCAGGCTCAGTTGCACACTGGCTTTATTGCTCAACGCCCGAAAAAGGTGGTCTTTTTCCTGTGGATTGAGTGTGCTTTTGCCAGAAAGGTCGGTCACTACGGGTTCTACCATAGCCAACGCAGCGGGGTAGTAATGGGGGTGTTCGCCGGTGATGCGGGCTTCGTTTATGTACACTTCGGACAGTTTCAACCGAGCCTCGTGGTCGTTGGCATTGGTAGCAAGGGCCTTGATCTGTGCGGCGTATATGTTCTGTACATCATCCCACTCTTTGCCGTTGCGGATGGCCTCGTTTCGGTCCAAGAGTTGGGGTGGAGTGGGGGAGGAGGTAGCCTGAAGGCCTGCCTCAGCGGTTTTGGAGTTGGAGTTTTGTGAGCAGGCGGCCAAGAACAGGCCAGCGAGCAGGGCGAACAGGTAAACAGACGAACGAATCATGTTGAAGTGGATTTTAAATTTTGTGTTGCTGATACCTACGCAGCAAAGCGCGGGTTGGTTTTTGGGGGATATAAAAAGTAAAAACTTAACCACCTGTCCTCCTCAGGGCAAACGCATCAAATTTGGAAATTGGGTTTGAAGGCCGTGTTGAAGCCCCAGCGGGGCGCGGCATGGGTAGACAAATTGCCCCCAGAAGGTTTTAGCCCCAGCGGGGCGCGGCAGACTCCTGTTTTTGCCGCGCCCCGCTGGGGCTGGTGGGCTGTCGCCTACACATTTCTACCCATGCTACGCCCCGCTGGGGCATCCAGATTTTGATGCGTTTGCCCTGCCTGTCCCCCTGATTTGTCATATCTCCACTTCGTTGCGACATGATGAGTCAAAGGCGGACTATATTTTACAATAAAAAAAGCCTCGCTTGGGGCGACCCAAGCGAGGCAGGAAAGGATTTTTCAGTAAAAAACCTTGACAATGTGTCGGTTGTGGAAGATTAATCCACCTTCACCAACTTCAGTGTCTGCATCACTGCGCCATCGGCCAGTGCTGCTGCGAAGTAGCGGCCCGCAGGCTGGCCAGCAAGCGAAACTTCTACTTGGTAGTCACCTGCTTCCTTGTTCTCGCTGAGCGCAGTTTGTATCAGTTTGCCGTTCATGTCATAGATCAGCACCTGCACTTTAGCAGCGAACGTGGTGTGCAAATTGATGGTCGTTGCATTGCGGAAGGGGTTGGGGAAGTTAGACATTGCCACTTCAGGTGCGCTGATGCCCAGTGTACTGCCTTCGGTGCGCTCTTCCACCACATCGGGTGCTGAGTTCGACACCGTGCCGCCACAATTGCCGTCGCCAGCCCAAGCCAAAGCCACATACGGGAATGCCGTTGTATAAGGTGCGTCGTTTTTCTCCACGCCTGTGGTGAAAGTGAGCACATCCAGCAAATCCTGTGTAACGGGGCTGCCGTTGCTGAAATCGTCGTACCAGAGTCCGATGGCTGCCAGCACTACACCGCTCACGGCTTGCAGTTCGATGCGCGTTACATCATCCTCTAGGCGGCGGCCGTTCGGGAAGCCGTCCATGTTCGGGATGAATTGCAGGCTCGTGTTGGCGTAGGTCGGGTTGGTGAGGCCCAACACAGCGGCTTGCACGAGGCCGAGCGTACTGAAATTCGGGTCATTGCGCGGAGTGGCAGGTACTGCCATGTTGAGGCGGAGCATATCGCCGCCGTTGGGCAAAAAGTTGTTGATGAACGGTTTGCCAGCAGCCAGCGGGTTGCCACCTTTTCCCGTAGCCAACTGGTAGGGCCGCAGATTGGGTACGCCCGTATGGAAAATCGGCCAGAGGTCAACCGAGCGCGGCTTTCCAGCACTTGGCAGTAGCAGGCCGCCGAAAGTTGCGGGGTCCAAAGCAGTGCCGACCAGCGCAGGGTTGCCTTTCAGAGGGAAAAGGCCATCTTTCCCGTTCCTAAAATCGAAAGAACCGAGTGATTTGGTCTGGACACGGAGTTTTGAGAAAGCCGGAACTGCACCACCGAATTGGCTGTCGTCCATGTACAGCGCCAGTTCTGGGTTGTAAAAATACCCGTCCAGCGTCTGGTCGTTCAGTTCCTGATATGGCGTGAGGGCATTCCAGTAGTCCTTCGCGCCGATTGGGATCACCGCTTCGTTGGTCAGCGGCATACCGAGACGGCTCACCTGCACCCAGTCCCCGCTGTTGCTTTGGGTGCCATTAGCATTCAGCGTACGCACTTTTTGGCGGCTGGCCGAAGCCCACACACCGATCACATAGTTGGGGTCGAGGATGTTTGCAGGAGCAGTAGGTGCGCCTTTTTTCCTCAAAAACGAGATGGGCACCTGGATAGCGATGGTGCTCACGTTTTTGCAGGCCACCCCATCGCGGGACTGCCCGTTCTGACGTGGCGAGTCGCCAAGATCAAAAATGCCGCCCAAATCCACAAAAAATGGATCGTCGGAAGGGCCGATGTACACCCGCTCGCCAGTGGCGGTGAAGCGCGTGGCTTCTTTCACCAATTGCGCATAGGACTTGCCCAAGCCCAACGGCCCATCGATGCTCCGTGCGCCGATGTTGGTGGGTGGTACCACACCGTTCGAGAGGATGGTGGCGAAAGTTTTGCCACCATTGTCCGACCGGAACAGGGTGTAGGTCATTTTCAAGTTGCGTTTGCCGAGGCGGATGTTGAAGAAAGTGGTGGGATCTTCGTTCACCATTTTGAACACCACGCGGTAGATGATTTCGTCGCCAGGGCGCGAAGCGTCGTTGTCCACGTGAATTTCGTAACGGATGCCTTCCCCAAAAGAATAATAGTTGGGGCCGCCCTGCGGGAATTGTAGCGGGACGTAGGTCGCCATCAACGTGACAGTGTTGGGGCGGTCGGGGCTGCGAAAAGCGTACAGGTCGCAGTTGTCCGCAAGCGGGTCGTCCGCAATGAGCGGTGCCTCGCGGTGGCTCGAAGCCGTCACCGTCGCTAACGAAGCAAACAGCAGCAGTACGGCCAGCATATTTTTGAACAATGATTTCATTGCTTGAAAATGTTGAAAGTGAGTGATTTAAGGAGTTATGAGTTATGAGTTATGAGTTATGCCAACCGTGACGGCTCATAACTCATAACTTATACCTCATAACTCAGTTGGTGGTTTCTGCTCCGCTCCACGGCGAGGCGACATACGGGAAAGTGGTTTTGAACGGCTTGTCGTTCTTGCTCACTCCAGTGTCGTAGGTCAGCACACTAAGCAGGCGCGAGGTGACGGGGCTGCTCGTTACACCCGGCGTGTAGTCGTCGTACCACAAGCCGATAGCGGCCAGCACGACGCCGGCTACGGCTTGCAGTTCGATGCGCGTCACGTCGTCTTCCAAGCGGCGGCCATTCGGGAATCCATCCATGTTTGGGATAAATTCTAGGTTAGCATTGCCAGCGTAGGTCGGGTTGGTGAGGCCCAGCACAGCAGCAGTGATGAGGCCGTCGGTGCTGAAATTAGGGTCTGTGCGCTGAGTTACTGGCACCGCCATGTTGAGGCGCAACATATCGCCACCGTTGGGCAAGAAGTTGTTGATGAAAGGTTTGCCAACAGCCAGTGGGTTGCCATTTTTTCCCGTAGCCAGTTGGTAGGGCGGAAAATTGGGCACACCCGTGTGGAATGCAGGCCAGAGGTCAACTGAACGCGCCTTGCCTGCACCCGGTAGCAACAGAGTGCCGAAAATCGCGTCGTCGAGCGCGGTACCGGCCACTGCGGCACTGCCTTTCAGGCTATGCAGGCCATCTTTCCCAAAGCCAAAGTCGAATGCGCCGAGCGATTTGGTCTGGATGCGGAGTTTGGAAAAAGCTGGGATGGCACCACCGAAGAAACGGGTGTCCATGTACAGCGCCAGTTCTGGGTTGAAGAAATAGCCATCCAGTTGAGTGTCTGCCAGTTCATCGTATGGCGTGAGCGAATTCCAGTAATCTTTGAAACCTATCGGAATCACTACTTCGTTGGCCAGCGGCATACCGAGACGGCTCACCTGCACCCAGTTTCCGCTGTCGTTGTAGCCTCCGTCGTTGCGGAGCGTGCGTACTTTCTGGCGGCTGGCCGAAGCCCATACACCGATCACAAAGTTGCCATCGAGGATGTTTAGCGGGGTAGCAGCTACGCCTTTCTTGAGCAGGGTAGTGATGGGGATTTGCAGGCAAATGCTGTGGCAGTTGAGTTGACCGAGGCCGTCGCGTGCTTTGGCACCTCCCTGGCGAGGCATGTTGCCGAGGTCAAACACGCCGCCCAAATCCACAAAAAATGGGTCGTCAGCCGGGCCACAGTACACTTTTTCGCCTGTAGTGGTGGTCGTGATGGCTGCTGCGATGAGCGCGTCGTAGGTTGTGTTGAGGCCAGCGCCGCCCGTGATGGAGCGTGGGCCAATGTTGGGTGGCGGTACCTCACCGCCTTGTACGATGGTCGTCCAAGTTTTGCCACCGTCAAGCGAGCGCTCGCAGGTGTACTTGGTGCGGAGGTTGCGCTTGCCGAGACGGATGTTGAAGAATGTAGTGCCGTCTTCGTTGACCCGCGTGAAGGTGAAGCGGTAAGTCACCTCGTCGCCAGCGACGCTCGCGTCGTTGTCTACGTGAATCTCGTAGCGGATGTTTTCGCCGAAAGTGTTGTAGTTCGGTCCGCCATGTGCCAGTTCGCCGGGTATGTAGTTGGCGATGATGGTGATGGTGTTCGGGTCATCCGGGCTTCTGAAAGCGTACACGTCGGTGTTGTCGGCGAGCGGGTCGTTGGCGATCAGCGGTGCCTCGCGGTGGCTGGAAGCGGAGAGGCTGCTGGCCCAACTCATCAGCAGCAAGAGGCCGAACAGTCGGAGCATTTTGTCTGTAAACATTAGAGTGAGACAATTTTTGGTGAAGAAATAGAATGATTGATCGAAGAATTGGGGAATGATGTAATGCGGTGATGGGTAGCCCAAGCAGTTCCCAGAAGTCCGTTCCGGGGCTATGTTCACCCGGAACGGACTTCCGGGGATTACCTGCTCAGTACTCACAGGACCATATACGGGCAGGGGCGGATTTCGGATTTCGGGTGTTGGAAGAAAATCAAGCCATGCGGTAAAATGCCTTTGTGCGTCAGGCTGGTGCTGACACATTGGGTCGAAGTAGCACTTCGGTTGGTAAACCCCGGTCCCTTTGCCTGTATGGAGTTTGGCCTGCTATCACCAGTATATCAAGGACTTGTCGAAGGCGTGAGGAGTGCTTTGGATGTGGTGTTTTCCTGCACGAACATTTTTTGTTTATCGTTTTTTGAAAAAAAAATAAAAAAAATTAAACAAAAACTAAACCAATCTAGGCCGGTCGCGTTTGGGGAGGAAGTTGTATTTTCAACGGTTAACCATCTCTTATTTTATGCAGTCGTTTTTTTCACCCTCTTTTTTGCTCTTTGCAGGGCTTGCCCCCAATGATTATGTTGGATTCACATTCTTCATTGGTTATATGGCCATGTTTGCAGCCTCTGTCTTCTTCTTTTTCGAGCGTTCGCAAGTAGAAGGCAAGTGGAAAACCTCTTTGCTCATCGCTGGCTTGATCACCATGATCGCAGCAGTACACTATTTTTACATGCGTGATGTGTGGTTGACGACGGGGCAATCACCCACTCAGTTCCGCTACATTGACTGGATTCTGACGGTGCCACTCATGTGTGTGGAGTTTTACCTTATTCTCAAAGCCTTCGGTGCCAAAATCGACCTGCTTTGGAAGATGATCGGGTATTCCTTGCTGATGCTGGTCGCTGGGTACTTGGGCGAAACCGCCTTCCGCAGCAGCAGCGTGATCTGGGGGATCATTTCCTCCCTTGGTTATGTTGGCATCGTGTATGAGATCTGGTTGGGTTCTGCAAGCAAGTTGGCCAGCAACTCTAACGACCCGAAGTTGCAGTCTGCCTTCAAAGCACTCGCTTGGTTCGTTCTCGTTGGTTGGGCTATTTACCCCATTGGTTACATGGCTATCGAGACCGATGGCTGGTTGCGCAATGTGATTGATGTTCGCAACTTGGATATCATTTACAACATCGGTGATGCTGTAAACAAAATTGGCTTCGGTTTGGTGATCTATAGCCTTGCTATCAGTTCTTCACGCAGCAACGCCTAAGTTGTTTTCCTAAATTATGTTTTGAGGGCTAGCAGTAAGTAACAATACTGTTAGCCCTTTTTTGGCATGATCTGACAACCTTTAGAAGGCGTGTAATTTTTCCAATTTCTCGGTTATGGTTGATATTCAAAATAATCGTCTCTACGGGATGGTGATTTGCCTTTCGCTGTCCTTCGGCATTTGCGGGTGGTGG
>JAYSUY010000418.1:0-14489 GCA_043718855.1 Saprospiraceae bacterium
AGAAAAAATGAAGGTGATATGACCCAAAACTTAGTCTGGACGACTGTGCAGCGCACGGTGAACGAGTTGATGCCGCTGAGCATCAATCCGCGCAAAATATCGGAGGCCAAAAGGATGAAGATGATTGAGAGCATCCAACGCTTCAACCTCGTGGACATCCCGGTGGTGGACTTAGACAACACGGTGGTGAGCGGCCACCAGCGGCTCCGCGCAATGCAGGCCATCGGGCGCGGCGAAGAGTTGATTGATGTGCGGATGCCGAACAGGAAACTGACGGAGCGGGAGTTGAAGGACTACAACGTGCTGGCGAACTCGCATTTTGGGGAGTTCGACGCTGATTTGTTCGAGGAGTTTTTCTCTGACGTGGATTTGGACGGCTTAGGCTTTGCCTCTGCCGACTTTGGATTGAAGGAGATTGATTCTCTGGTTTCCGATGCTCCGAAAATCGAGGACAAAGCGATTCGTTATTTTGAGATGACGCACATCCTTTTTTCTTTTCCGCCTCAAAGTCTTTCGTTGATTGAGGGGTGGGTACAGAACATCAAAAACACGTCCGGCGTAGAATATGAGCAAAGCAGCAACTAAAACGGATAATTCTGAACTGCAAGGCAAGGTTGCTCTTCGCCTTGAAAGCCTCGCCCACATAAACCGGCAAACGATTCGGGTGCTGGAACGCTACGGCGGCAACGGGGTGATTTGGTCAGAGGTTAGGAAGCATCCAGAGCGGCCAATCTCAATTTTGAAAATTGAAAAAGAATCTGGCAAGGGCGGGGTGTACCTGAAAGGAGACAACATCAAGTTTCTCGGCAGCCTTGATCTGTCAGACTTTGATTTGATTGACTTGGATGCCTATGGGATTCCGTTCGAGCAGTTGCGAATTTTATTTGACAGAGGATACCGAGGCATTGTCCATGTGACAGCCATTCAGTCGCAGATGGGGATGCTGCCGCAACGGCTCCTGTACGAGAATGGCTTTACGAAGCCGATGATAAAGAAAACGCCGACGCTTTTTTCCAGGCGTGGCGACCAGATTCTTTTCAACTACCTTGCTAAAAGAGGGGTTTGCAGCATCCGACTTTTCCAAAAGTATAGAAAAAAATATTTTTGGTTCTTCTTGGAATAAAGGCTTGGTTGTCAATAACTTGTGGGTTATTAACTACAACACATTTTTTCAAAAATGGCAGCAATTTATCAACCATCAGGCGCGGCGAGAGAGTATAGCCCACTCGCCATGAACTACATCACGGGCTGTGATCACGGGTGCGTGTATTGCTACGTGCCCCAAATGATGAAACGCTTCCGAAAGGGATACGTCCATTCGGAAGTGTACATGAAGGAGGAGAAGAAACTCCTGCCTGAAATAAAGGCCAGCTGCAAGAAGCACGCATGGTCGGAGCAGCAAGTTTTTTTGTCGTTCCTGACCGACCCGTACAGCCATTTCAACAAAGAGACGGAACTTACCCGTCGCGTGTTGGAGATGCTGCTTGAACACCGCATCCCTGTTTCCATTTTGTCTAAGGGCGGCTTCAACGTGCTGCAAGACGTGGACGTGATCAAGCGGTTCGGCGACAACATTCAAGTGGGAGGGTCTCTCACTTTCACGAGTGAGAAAGACTCGCGCAAATGGGAGAAAAACGGGGCTTTGCCCCAGGAGCGATTTGAAACCCTAAAAATACTACACGAAGAAGGGGTTAAAACATGGGCCAGCATGGAACCCGTGATTTACCCTGAACAATCGCTGGAAATCATGGAATTGACGGCGGGCTATGTGGACGCTTACAAGATTGGAAAGTTGAACCACTACCCTCGGCACGAGGAGCAGTTCGACTGGCCCACATTCTTGAATCAAGCCATCGCCTTGATGCGAAAGCATGACAAGCCTTTCTACATCAAGAACGACTTGTCGCTTTTCGCAAACGAGGAAACATTTTTGTACCCGCATGAGCGGGACATGGACTTCCTCGCGCTGAAAAACACGTTTCCGAGGCCAGAGCAGGCGGCTCTGGCTTTCAGATGAAAGATTGCTATCATTTTTGGCCCTGTCGCTCGCTTTGAGTGGCAGGGCTTTTTTGTCCTAAAATATCGTTGGAATCCCCCTTCCCTTCGCCTTGTGAGAAGGAAACAACGCATCTACACCGAACGAGACTGGAAAGCCGCCGACGGCCTCGACCGCCTGTACATCCACCTGATGGAGCCAGAGCGATGGGAACTGAGCGAACTGGAAGAAACCAAACTGGAAGGGCTGCGCACGACGTGGAAGATCATCTGCCAGAAAAGTAGGCAACGGGAGCGTCTGCTGCTGATCGCCGAAATGTGCCAGGTAACGGAGCGGACGGCCTACAGGTATATGCAGGACGCGGTGGCCCTATTCGGCGAAACCCTGCACATCGACCACGATCTGGAACTGCACTTGGCCTACGAACGCTACCTGAGCATCCACGAAGCCGCCAAGAAAGAGGAGGACTGGGACAATGCCCGCCGCGCACTGGACAGCGCGATGGGCGTAAGGCACGAAATCGAGGCGCGTTTGCCGAAAGACAAGAAAGTGTACACCGCCATAACCTTCACCTCCGACCCCAGCGCACTCCGCGCCCGCAACAGCGACGCGGAAACACTGGACTTCGACGAAATCCCCGCCCATGCAACGGAAAGTCTATTGGAACGCCAAGCAGTTGGAGTTCCTGCGGGCGATTAAGCCCTACAAGATGTTTCTCGGCGGGCGTGGCAGCGGCAAGACGACCACCGAAGGCGGCGAGCAGTACCGCTGCATGGTGGAGATGCCCCGAAGCCGGGGCTTTCTTGCCAGCAGCACCTACGCTCAATTGCTCAACTCCACGCTACCTGCTGTGGAGTCCAAGTGGTCGGAGATGGGGCTGCTCGAAGGGGAAGACTATGTGGTGGGGGTCAAGCCGCCCAAACACTTCGAGAAGTGCCTGGACGAACCGCGCAGGTACGAGAACGTGGTGAGTTTTTCCAACGGGCGAAGGTTGCAGATGATGAGCATGGATCGGCCCGACCTGCAACGCGGCGGCACTTACACCGATGGAGCCGCCGATGAAGCCGCGCTCATCAGCCACGAACACGTCACGAAGGTGCTGATACCCAGCCTTCGGGGTTTCGTTCGGGAGTTCAGGACACCGCTTCGGGGGTGCTTTCGGGCGTACACGTCCATCCCTTGGAAGCCTTCTGGGTATTGGTCACTCGACTACGAGGAGAAAGCCCAGAGCCAGCCCGGTATGTACCACTGGTCAGAGGCCAACGCCTACGACAACATCGATGTGCTGGGACAGGACTACCTCACCCGATTGGAAGCGGAACTACCCTACCTCGAATTTCTGGTGGAGGTGATGAACCAGCGGGTGCGTAAGGTGCAGGATGCGTTCTACCACAAGTTCGATGCAGAGCGGCACACCTACGCTGTGCGCTACCTCTACGACGAGGGGCCGCGTGGTATCGTGGCCAATGGCATCGCTGACCCGCACTACAAGACCGACGAAGTGCTGGACTTGTCGTTCGACTTCTCTGGGTACTTCAACTGCGCCACAGCATGGCAGGAGGGGTGGCTGCATGAGGGCAGTGCCAAGCGGCGGGCAGAGTATTGCTTGCACCAGTTTTTCGTGAAAACAGAAGACGGCAAGGTGGGAGAACTCGTGGACAAGATATGCGCCCACTACATCCGCCACAAGTTCAAGGCCGTGCGCCTGTGGGGAGAGCCGAGGGGACACGACCCCAAGGCAGATACGCCGCGCACCTTGTTTCAGCAGATACAGGCTCGATTCGTGAGCAATGGCTGGCAGGTGGACATCCGGGTGAAGCCTGGGCAGGTGAAGGCACACAAGGAGCGCAACTACTACCTGAACGAGTTGCTGAGCGAGTCGAACCGGTCTCTGCCCGTGATGCGGTTCAATGACCAGACCTGCAAGGATGCGATCATCGCCATGCAGGTCACGTCCGTCACCGACGACTTTCAGAAGGATAAGCGCAAGGAGAAAGACCGGGCTTTCCGGCAAGAACACGCCCCGCACTTCACCGACACCGTGGACTACTACCTGAGCCAGAAGCACGGGCATCGGACATCCCTACGAGCATCGAGGCCCGCGCTGAGCGCATCCGTTCGATAGGCCAGCCATATAACCGCCCAATTTTGGGCAGCACTAATTAAGAAAAAGCAAATCCGCGCCAGCAGGGAAACGAGCGTAACCCCTTGCAATGCCGTATCACCGAAGTAGTACAGCGTTGCAGCACAGCAGGTTACGCCTTCTATTCTGTCAGCCCGTGCGTCCTGTTTTTAGGGTGAATTTCGCCCGTTTTTTCGCCAAAATAAAAGTCTATGCAACTGGTTTTCAAAGTCTTGACGACACCCGCCCCGGCAAAACCCAACATTGGAGACACCAATTTCCGCAGCCACTACGCCGGGGTGAACACCTCGATGGCTTGGAGCGAGTTGGAGCCTGCTGTGCGGCAAGCCACACAGAAATATGTGTTGGAATACGTCGGCACTGAACTGTACTACGACTTGGCCGAGAAGTTCCAAGCCGACACCGTGCTGACCCCTGCGCAAGCCCAGGTGCTGCAATCGTTGCAGGACGCGGTGGCGTTCTACGCCATTTACCACATCCTTCCAGAAAAAAACGCGGTCGTCGCCAGCATGGGCGTGGTACAAAATACCCCCGACGGAGGCAGCCAGCCCACCAATCTGTGGGGATGGAAGCAAAAGCGTTGGGCTGCGCTCGAAAACGCAGACACCTTCCTCGACCTGATGCTTTCGACATTGGAAACCCAGGTGGCTCTGAACGTGGCCTACTTCAACCTCTGGAAAAACTCCACCGCCTACAAAGTAAAAAAGAGCGTGTTTTTCCGGCAAACGGCTGAGGTGGATGACTACCTGAACATCAAGCGTTCGCGGCGTTCCTTCGTGTCGCTGGTGCCTTTTTTTCGGCAGATGGAGGATGAGGTGATCGCGCCGCTGCTCTGCGACGCGCTCTACACAGCCATGCAAGCAAATCCGCTCAGCACAGAAAACGCGAAACTGGTGCCATACATCAGGAAGGCGGTGGCGTATCTGGGGGCAGCAGAGGCTTTGCCTCACCATCGGGTGGTGGTGGACGGGGACGGCTTCCGGGTGGTGAGCCAAACCGACCAGTTCGATGACCGGCGCAACCAGACCAACAGTGTTCACGAATCGGCCATACAAGCCCTGCTGCTGCGCTGCGAAAAACGTGGCCGCGAAGCCGTTGCGCGGCTTGCCAAATTCTTGGAAGAAAACTTGGACGACTACCCGGCTTACCGGGATTCAGCGTGCCGGGAGCAGCCCACGAGCAGGGCGCACAGCATCCGGCAATCGGAGTCAGGGATTGGGGCTGTTGGGGTTTTTTGAAAAAAAAAGCCCCGGCGCACATCGCGCCAGGGCTTTTTTATTTAACACTGAACACCTCGTCAAATTTCAGCACCCCTGCCACCTTTCTGTCGTGGTCGGTGTGGGTATATATCTGTGTGGTCTCCAACTTAGAGTGGCCCATGATCTCCCGCAGTTCCTCCACCTTGCCGCCCATCAGCAGGTACAGAAAGCCGAACGTGTGCCGCCCGACGTGCGTAGTCAGTTTTTTGGTCAGCCCCGCGGCCTTGCCCACCTCCTTTAGCCGGGCGTTCGTTGTTGCATCGGGGGGCGCATCGAACAGCAGCGCACCCTTGCCACCGCCTTCCGCAATTAGTTGTTTTGCCAACTTCGAGAGCGGAATCTTCACCACCTTGCGCAGCCGCTTCGTTTTCTGCGGAGAAAACACCAGCATTTCGCCTTCGATGTCTTCCCTCGTAAGTAGGTGAATATCGCTTACCCGTACCGAAGTCACCACCTGAAACAAGAACTGCCGCAATGCCCGCTGCAACTGATCCCCCAGCGAGAGAGTATCGTACAGGCGGGTGAGTTTCCCAACCTCCTCCACCGAGAGCCACACCCGCTCCACCTCCACCGACCGCACCTTAAATTCGGTGTAGGGGTTTTCCACCCTTCGCCGTTTCCGCTGGGCCAGCAGCAGGAACTTGCGCACCACTGTATGGTACTTCGCCCTGGCATTGTCCCCGATGCCCGCCTTTCTCAGGTGCCGGTCGAAACCCTGCACAAACTCGAACGACACATCCGCGAACGTGGCCTGTGGCTGGTATGCCCGCAGGTGCTTCAACGTGCTGACGTACTGCTTCACCGTGCTGGCTTCCTTGTCCGCTTTTTCCTTCTCAATCTCCCGCTCTATGAACGAAGCCAGTAAGTCCAGCGCAGGCCGATTATCCACTTCCTCCACGAATTTCTTAGGAGTCAATACCGCCCCCGTCATGCGGGCCTCAAAAAACAACTCCTCCACCCGCGCCCGCAACTTCGCCAGTACAGCATTCACCCTACCCTCTCGTTCTCTATCCTTCGGAATCTTCGCAACTTGCCGCAAATCGTCCCATTCAGCCTCCATCAGGAACAAATCCGTGCGCACCCTCACCCTATGCCCGCCCAAAAACGCCTGCAAAAACAGCGCAAACGAGCCATCCACAAGGCGGTGGTCTTTCCGAAGCGAGAACTTGTGGGTGTATTTTATCATCCTGTGTCGCGTATCTGTGTCGTGTATGTGTCGTGGATTCCCGAAAAAGAAGGCTGATAGTCATTGACTATCAGCCTGTTATGTTGCCTTGTGGGCGGGTCGGTGGTGCCTCCCGGAATCGAACCGGGGACACATGGATTTTCAGTCCATTGCTCTACCAGCTGAGCTAAGGCACCAAGCCTTACTTTTTCAAGCGGGGGCAAAGGTAGCCACGCACTCGATAAAAAAAAGAGGGTGTTTTAGTTTTTTCAAAAATTTGCACAAAAATCTTCCTGTTCATCATGCTCATTTCTTTTGCTTACCATGCTCGCACCTACCATACCGACCTTTCTCAACCCATCGACTTGTCCATACTGCTTCGTGCGGGCTTGGAAAATGTGAACTGTTTTTGGGCGCCGCCCGTAGAGTACTCGCCTGTGGTAGCGGGCGATTTTGTGGGCAGTACGGCGGCAGGAGGGTCGGTCAATTTTTTTAACGTCCGACTCAATCCGCATGGCAATGGTACACACACTGAATGCGTAGGGCACATCGCTCGCGAGCGGTATATACTGGGCGAGTGCCTGCGCGAATACCATTTTTTTGCAAAATTGGTGAGCCTGTACCCGCGCAAAACGGAGGATGGCGACTGGGTTGTTTATCGCGACCAGATAGAGGAGGTTTTATCAAAAGATGAGGTGGAAGCCTTGATTATCAGGACGATGCCTAATGATGACTTGAAGCGCCGCACTCAATACTCTGGCTCGAACCCACCCTACCTGCACCAAGAGGCGGTGCGTTACTTGGTGGAATGCGGGGTACAGCACCTGCTGCTTGATTTGCCTTCAGTAGACCGCGAAACCGATGGTGGCGCACTTCTGGCCCACCGGGCATTTTGGACATACCCCGAAGATGTGGAGGCACGCCGACACTGCACCATCACCGAACTGATTTTTGTACCCAACACTGTACGCGACGGCTACTACCTGCTCAACATTCAGGCGGCTTCGCTGGATTTGGATGCCAGCCCTTCCAAACCAGTGATTTTTGAGTTAAGGAACGGGTGATCATCGCCCCGTGTATTCCAAGACCATCAGTACAACCCACACAAAAGGCTGCACAAACAGAAATGCATCAAAACGGTCGAGGAAACCGCCATGACCGGGGAACAGGTTACCAGAATCTTTTACGGCTACGCTACGCTTAAGCATACTTTCCACCAAATCGCCGATGGTGCCAAACACGGCCACAACCGTCGCTACTGCCAACCACTGGGCCAACGTGTATTCTTGAATAAGCAACGATAGTCCCCAAGCCATCAGCAGGGAACACAGCGCACCTCCTACAGTGCCTTCCCAAGTTTTCTTGGGTGAAATGCGCGGGTACAGCGGAGTGCGGCCCAGTTTTGAGCCGATGAGGTAGGCGGCTGTATCGTTGGTCCACACCAACCACATCAGACCAAACACCCGGTGCGGACCATATTCACCTGTCCAGAACGCGGTCTCGATGAGCAGTACGAGTGGTATACCGATGTACAGTACGCCCAGCAGGTAGTTGCCGATGTTGGGAAATGGCCGCTCAGAGCCGAGGAATAGTTCGAGCGAGAACAGGGAAAACAGCAACAACACTTCCACGATGGTGATCACGAAGGTGATGAGCCAGTAGGGTGCCTCGGTGATGGATATACCACCGCCAGGAGAAGGGAAAGGGTAGTTGTCGGGTAGTATCGCCGTCTGCCAGTTGCTGAAAACCGCCGTGCCATACAGCACAAAGGGCAAAGCACCCAGCACGATGCCTGTGATGCGCCGAAGTGGGTAGTATGGCTCGTCAGGCGAAAAAAGCATCCCAGCCAATTCCCACAAAGAGCCGATGGCTACGAGCAAAAAAAGGGCAAAAAAAGAGTGTTTTCCGCCGTAAACGCCACCGATCATGGCAATGGCGAAGAAAAAAGCGGTAATGGCGCGTTGTCGCATCAGCAGTGGGTTAGGCAGACATTCCCCTCCAGAATCAATATTCCGCAGAGTCGTCGGGGATGTCGCGCTCATCGTCGTCGTCGCGGCGGCGCGTCACGATGATGTGGGCATCTTCGTCAGACATGCTCTCGTCTTCATCGTCGGCATCATCTTCCCCCTCTCCGTCGAATTCTTCGCCTACTTCTACGTCGGCGATTTCTGCTCGGAGATGGCCCTCCTCATCGTAGTCCTCGTCTTCTTTTACGAGGCGCTTGGCCTCTAGAACAGTCATACGGATGAGGTAGTAAGTGTCCTCTGACTCGAAGGGGAGAGCGGACACCTTTTTACCTTGCTTGTCGGTGTAAGTGACAAGGCTTTCGGCATAGCCGGACGGGTATTTAATCTTTACCTGTCGGATGATGTCCTCTGTGAGAGCATCGTAGTCTTTGACAACGCGTTTTTTAGCCAAGGCTTGGACGGAGTTTGATTATGATAATCAGCGCATTAGAAGGTGCGCAAGTTTCTCTTTGGGGCAAATTTAGTTGAATGGCCTTTGAACCATCAAAATTATTGAACTACTTTTTTTCTCTGATCTCCACGATCTCCACACGACGCTCGCGGGCAGCCTCTGGATGGTACACCGAGTTGCGCTCGTCGGAGAGGTTATCGCTGATGCCAGAACGGGCGGTAGTCTCCCCAAAACTGGCTTCGCTGACTTTTAGTTGACCGTTACGGATGTAGGTTTGCAGCACTCCATCGACATACGTTTCGAAGTGGTTGCGTACGCTGCTAATGCGGCGTTTGCCGAGATTCAGGTTGTAATCGCTCTGAGCACGTGGGCTGGTGAAGCCTTTGATGACGACTTCCATCGACTCGCCATTTTGTAGGCGAACCAAGAGCAGGTCGCATAGTTGACCGAGCCGATCATAGCCCCGACGTACTTCGTTATCAAAAAAATCGTCCACCTGACCTTCTGCTGCATCGGCTTTTTCATTCTTCAGCCCTGCGGCGTACCGCTCGCGGTATTCTGTTTGACGTTCCAGATAGGTTTGGGCGGTTTCTCCATAATTTTTTTGTGTGACGGTGCGGCGGGTGCGCTTGTCAGGCTCGTCGTTGTCGAAATAGAGCGGCAGCCCTACGAAATCCTGCACTTGCTGGGGCGGCGGCGTAGCGGCTAGTGGTATGACGGGGGCATCCGGTACGGGCAGCGGTGTTTTGGCTGTCAAGTCGGAGAGCGCGTCACGTTTAGGCTGCTGCGGCTGCACTGGGGGTTTGGGAGTGGGCAAGCGAAACTCGAAGAGATCGTTGCAGCATGCCTTGTTGGCTTCGTCCAAGTAGAACGAGCCGGGGCGGTTGCTGCTCAGGTAACCACTACGCCCGTTGCTTCGCAGGGCAAAGTAGAGATCGTTGTAGCTGGTGTTCAGCCCTGCGCCCATGTTGCGGGGCGCGGCGAGCGAGTCGCCTATTTTTTTAGCGGAAAAAATGTCGTAGCCACCCAAGCCTGGCCAGCCCTCCGAACTGAAATACAACTGCTGGGTATTGCTGTGATAAAATGGCGTACCATCGTTTTCGGGTGTGTTGAGCGGTGCGGCGTTGGTTGGCTGCGCAAACTTTGGCAGGCGGGTGACTTTTTTGCCTGGCAGGGGCAGGTTGCAGGGGCAGAAAAAATTTGTGTCAAGTGGCAGACTCCAGAGGTCCAGTTTGCCCTTGCCGCCGGGTCGATCGCTGGCAAACCACAGCACTGGCCCCATAGCCAACGAGTCGTAGCCGACGGCAGGCTGGGTAGCGGTGTAGCCCGGTAAGTTGACAGATTCGGGTAGGCGCAACGGGGGCAGCCAGCGGCCTCGGCGATCAAGCACAGTGAGCCACAGTTCACAGCGGATATCGCTGGTATTCAGGTTCTTGCAGACGGTGAAGAACATATACCGACCATCGGGCGTGAGCGCGGTGTGCGCAATGTGTGCGGTGTCGGTGCTGGGGAAGCCCCGCCCAATTTCACGCGCACGGCCACCTTTCACGGACATGAGCAGCCGCGTGATTTTGGCTTTCGGCTTACCAAAGGCCGTCTTTTTGTCAAATCGGTAGGAGGAAAAAAACAGCGTGTCGCCGGCCATCATGGGCGCAAAGTCGCTGTATGGACTGTTGATTTCTTTGCCTGGGTGGGTGATCACCAATTCTTTATTGCTGGTTTCGGCCAACACTTGAGCTGTGCGGCAGGAGGCGATCTCGGTTTCTGCTTTGCCGAGGTAGTCGGTTGGCACGTCGGGTTTTTCAGCCAAAAATTTCTCGAAGTAAGAAATAGCCGCTGGGTAGTCGCCCTGTAGTTTTTTCACTTCGCCCAATTGGAAATCCACAAGCGGGTAGGCACTCCGTTTCTTCCGGGCGGCGGTCAGTTTAGAGTAGGCTCGCTCTGCCTCTGGGAAGGACTGGTACATCCGGGCGCTTTCGGCAAATTTCCACAGTACGGAGGAATTGTCGTCGTCGCGCTTCAACACCGTGCGGTAGTGCTCAATGGCCGTGCCCCAGTCTTTGCGGCGGAAGGCATCGTCGCCAGCCCGTTCGTAGGCACGTAGGGTTTGTGAAAAAAGCGGTTGGGCCGCCAGCAAGAGAAAAAGAAAAATCGGGTAGGATCTCATGTGAGTGGTTGGATAAGTACTGGGAAGTTTGGATTAAAATTGACGTTTTGGGGGTATTTTGTCGGTGCTTACATTTTCAGCACCTTCTTAGCATCAACAATTTCATTGCCAACCATGAAAATCAGAAAATATTTTCCTGCTGGCTGGCTGCTCAGGTCGTAAAGATTGTACTGGTCAAAAGGTTTTGCCACCAACTGTACCTGCTCTCCCCGCTCCGAGCAGACGATGGTGCGGCTGTTTTGCCGCCCGGTCAGTTCTGGCGGCATTTCCACCGTCAGCGGCCCATGTGTCGGGTTCGGCCACACCCGGATGTCCTTCCCTTTCAAAAACACCGCCTCCTCGGTGCCCGTGATGATGTTGATCGTGCCGCAGCCTGGCTTCAGGCAGCCCGCCGAGTCCAACTTGAGCAGCCAGTTGTGCGACTCCAGCACACCGGTCATGCGGTTGATGATGGTGCCGACGGCGATGTAGCCGCCGTCGCTGGTAGGCTCGATGCTTTGCAAGGTGAAGGGGTAGCCTTGAAAACTCGTGTCGCGGTAGGCCCGCTCCCACAGCCGCTGCTTGTCGGCGCTCATGCGGACGACCCACCCGGCCCGCTCGTTTTGCATCGGGTCAACATAAACGCTTCCTGCGCCGACCAAGCCGCCGTCGCCGGTAGGCGCGATGTCCATGATTTCGTTCTGGTTCTGGTTGGTGAACACGTACCGGTCTAGCACTTTGCCCGCAGTGCTGAGGTAGTAGAGCGCGGGCGGGCTGCGGTCCCATTGCAGCACGGTGGTGTCGGCATGCCATTTCATCACTAAGGTCTGGCTGTCGGTCTGGATGATGTGCGGGTTTGCTGGCTGAAAAGAGAAAGGAAAGTCAGTTGTCCAGTTGACCTTGCCCGAAGTGTCAATGCTCATCAGGCCTCCTTTGAGGTCAAGACCACAGACACTTGGGCAGTATATGTACGCAAAAACAATCTCGCTCCTGGTGCTTTCAATCACCGTTCTGGCAATGGTAACCCGGTTTTGTTCCGAGTAGGTATAGGCGGCAAGGCTATCCCCGTTCATATCCGCAAAGACGAGGTAGGAGATGTACCTATTGGGGCCAATCTCTGGTCTGCCCCGGCCGCCACACAGCACAAAGCGATGGTTAGAGGTCAATATCAGCGCAGGATCTCCTTCTGTTTTGTTTGGATCGCCATACTCCCGGTTCCAAAGAATGTTGCCATCCATGTCCAAGCAGTGAAGAGTAAACTGGCTGTCCGCTTCGTCAATGCCACCCGATATGTATATTTTGTCCTCGTGGATTAGTGTAGAGCCTCCACGTTTAGGGTAAAAATCGAACTGCTTGAACCAGACAATGTCTCCGTCATTATTTATCTTACTAATTGAACAACAAACTTCCTCTGGGACTGTATCCAGACATCGTGAAGTGGAGACTACGATGTACCCATCCTCAATAGGCTTTACCTCCCAACCATTTTCTGCGTTCAAGGGATAGTTTGAAAATATCTTGGAGAAAGTGGTGACAGGTTGTGGATAAGTTACAGTTCTTATGGTAAAGCACAAGCAGAGTAAAACAAAACAGCGCATGGCTAAGTATTGAAGAATTGGCTGCACGAGGGCATCAACCTCATGCGGCCAACGGTGTTTGTTAGCGTTGAACAGTGAATTTAGTTCTGTGGATGGGCTGCCCTTTGTCAGACAGGATCAGGAAGTAAACTCCAACGGGCAACTGGCCTACTTCGAGGGTGCGCTGGTTTTGAAATGGCTGCACCCGCTCTTTCATCAAAGGGTTGCCAAAAATGCGGTGGTCTTTAATCATAGCACGATCACTTTTTTACTCGTGAGTATCTCGTTGCCCTGGCTCACTACCACATAGTAGATGCCTTCTGGCAGCTGGGCGATGTCCAATTGCGTCTCTTGCTGGCTGATGTCGAACTGCCCCACCGTGCTGCCGCTGTTCGAGACCAAATAGATGCGCATCTCTTTTTGAAGCACAAAGCCGTCGGGCAGTCGCACGTTGAGGTGGCTGTCGCTGGGGTTCGGCCACACCCAGATGTCCTTCCCTTTCAGAAACACCGCCTCCTCGGTGTCCGTGATGATGTTGACCTTGCCGCAGCCAGGCTTCAGGCAGCCTGCCGAGTCCAACTTGAGCAGCCAGTTGTGCGACTCCAGCACGCCCGTCATCCGGTTGATGATGGTGCCGACGGCGATGTAGCCGCCGTCGCTGGTGGGTTCGATGCTTTGCAAGGTGAAGGGGTAACCCTGAAAACTCGTATCGCGGTAGGCCCGCTCCCAAAGCCGTTGCTTGTCGGCGCTCATGCGGACGACCCACCCGGCCCGCTCGTTCTGCATCGGGTCAACATAAACGCTCCCTGCACCGACCAAGCCGCCGTCGCCGGTAGGCGCGATGTCCATGATTTCGTTCTGGTTTTGGTTGGTGAACACGTACCGGTCCAGCACCTTGCCCGCAGTGCTGAGGTAGTAGAGCGCGGGCGGGCTGCGGTCCCATTGCAGCACGGTGGTGTCGGTATGCCATTTCATCACCAGTGTTTGGCTGTCGGTCTGGATGATGTGCGGGTCTGCTGGCTGAAAGGAATAGGGGAAATCGGTCGTCCAGTTGATTTGGCCCGAAGTGTCAATGCTCATCAGGCCGCCTTTAAGGTCAAGACCACAGACACTTGGGCAGTATATGTACGCAAAAACAATCTCACCCTTCGTGCTTTGAATCATTGTTCTTGAAAGCGTAACCCGGTTTTGCTCCCAGTAGGTATAGGCGGCAAGGCTATCCCCGTTCATATCCGCAAAGACGATGTAGGAGATATATCTATTCGGGCCAATCTCAGGTCTGCCTCGGCCACCACAGAGCACAAAGCGATGGTCAGAGGTCAATATCAGCACAGGATCACCTTCTGGTTTGTTTGAGACACCATACTCTCGGTTCCAGAGAACATTGCCTTCCATATCCAAACAGTAAAGGGCGAATTGGCTGTCAGCTCCGTTGCTGCTGCCGGATATGTATATTTTGCTTTCGTGGATTAGCGTTGAGCCTCCATATTTAGGATAGAAATTCAACTGCTTGAACCAGACAATGTCTCCTGTCTTGTTAAGTTTGGATACAGTGCCACATACCTCTACATCCTGTCCTAAACATTCTCCCCATGAAACCAAGATGTAACCGTCAGAGACCTCTTTGACTTCCCATCCATTTTCTGGATCTAAGGGATAATTGGAGATGATTTTAGAGAAAGTAATGGGTTGAGCATAAGCTGTCGTAGCAACGATGAACCACAGGCATAGTAAGGCAAAACAGCGCATGGCATAGGTATTTAAAAGCAAGGTTGGCAGTACGGG
>JAYSUY010000419.1:0-4855 GCA_043718855.1 Saprospiraceae bacterium
TGCGACGGTAAAAATGACGAATGACTCAATGACGAGTGACGCTCCTACATCTGCACACTTTTGAAATCCCAGGTGTTCAAAAAATTCGTCGTGAAATTCCCCTCCTGAAAATCCTTGTTGCGCATCAGCCGCTGGTGGAACGGCACGGTAGTTTTTACCCCTTCCACCACGAACTCGTCAAGGGCGCGTTCCATTTTCAGGATGGCCTCTTCACGGGTGCGTGCGCGGACGATGAGTTTGGCGATCATGGAATCGTAGTACGGCGGGATGGTGTAGCCCGCGTACACATGGGTGTCCACCCGGACGCCGTGTCCCTTAGGGGAGTGGAACGAGGTGATTTTGCCGGGGCTGGGCCGGAAATCGTTGAACGGGTCTTCGGCATTGATGCGGCATTCGATGGCGTGCATCTCCGGGAAGTAGTTTTTTCCCGAAATCGGGTGCCCGGCGGCGATCTTGATCTGCTCCTTGATCAGGTCAAAATCAATCACCTCCTCTGTCACCGTGTGCTCCACCTGAATGCGCGTGTTCATCTCCATGAAGTAGAAGTTACGGTGCTTGTCCACCAGAAACTCGACCGTGCCCACACCCTCGTAACCGATGGCAGTGCAGGCTTTGATGGACGCTTCGCCCATTTTTTCGCGCAATTCGGGGGTCATAAACGGCGAGGGCGACTCTTCCACCAACTTCTGGTGGCGGCGCTGGATGGAGCAGTCGCGCTCCGAAAGGTGGCAAGCCCGGCCCAACTGATCGCCCGCCACCTGTATCTCAATGTGGCGTGGCTCCTCGATGTACTTTTCCATGTAGATGCCGTCGTTGGAGAACGAGGCTTTGGCCTCTCGGCGGGCATTGTCCCACTGGCTCTCGAACTCGTCGGCTTTCCACACGATGCGCATACCCTTGCCGCCGCCTCCGGCGGTGGCTTTCAGGATGACCGGATAGCCGATTTCGGCGGCGAGTTTCAAGCCCGTTTTCACATCCGTCAGCAGGCCCTCGCTGCCTGGAATACAGGGTACGCCGGCTTTGATCATGGTTTCTTTGGCCGTGATCTTGTCGCCCATAGCCCGGATGTGAGCGGGGGTAGGCCCGATGAATTTGATGCCGTACTGGGCGCAGACTTCGGCAAAAGCGGCATTTTCCGATAAAAAGCCGTAGCCAGGGTGGATGGCATCGGCATCGGTGATTTCTACAGCCGCCATAATGCGCGGCACGTTGAGGTAACTTTCGGAGGAGGCAGGCGGGCCGATGCACACGGCTTCGTCAGCGAAACGGACGTGGAGGCTGTCTCGGTCGGCTGTGGAGTACAGGGCCACCGTTTTGATGCCCATTTCCTTGCAGGTGCGGATGACACGCAGGGCGATCTCGCCCCGGTTGGCAATCAGTATTTTTTTGAACATCTTTTTTGGAACGATGAACTCAGAACGATGAACGATGAACGCGGCCCACTGCTTAGTGTGTGACCCATCGTTCATCGTTCATCGTTCATCGTTAAAATTTAGGCTGGATCTACGAGGAACAGCGGCTGGTCGTACTCCACTGGCGAAGCGTCTTCGACCAGCACTTTCACGATTTTGCCCTTGATCTCAGAGTCGATCTCGTTGAACAGTTTCATGGCCTCGATGATGCAGACTTTACCACCTACATCCACTAAGTCGCCGACCTTGACGAGCGGCCCCTTGTCTGGCCCGCTGCTGCGGTAGAAGGTGCCAACCATGGGCGATTTGATGTGCCTGTAGCGGGGGTTGTTGTCTTCGTCAACAGGCGCGGCAGCGGCAGGTGCAGCGGCGGGCGTAGGTGCCGATACGGCAGCCGCAGGTGCAACGGCGGGTGCCGAAGGTGCAGCACTGGGGGTCGGCTGATACACCACCATCGGCGCGGAGGCCGATTCGGAGGCTGCGCTCTGACTGCGGATGACGAGTCGAAACTCCCCTTCGCGGAGGCTAAATTCGGATATCTTGTGTTTGCCCACCATCCGAATCAGTTCTTGTATCTGATTGAAATCCATGTTGTTGTCGAGTTAGGTTGATGCGATGCCAGTATGATTGAGGCGGTAAAGAAAAGAAGATTTTTAGAAATGAGTGGAGTACCTAAAGGATGTGGCTCCACACAACAGCATATTTTTGAGTGTCGGGTGCCTGATATCGAGCGGCCACATAGGGGTATTTTTCACAGCCCTGAAATAGGAGATGCGGCAGCGCGGTCGAGAGGCCTCTGCTGCTGCCGCATCATGAAACGATCAGTGTTGAACAACAGACTTGATGCGAGTTAAAAACCAGCGTACTACGTTTTCAACCTGCGACAGGCGTTGTCACACGAGAGCCAAAAAACGTTGAAAGTCAGGGTGTTACGTTTTCAACCCACGAATTTATTCCCTTGGTGTTAAGTTAAGCGGTTTAGCAAGGTTTTCAGTAGTTGACTGGGGTAAAATGCTTGGTATTGAGGTGCCTTTTGCGTCAAGGGACTTTTTGATTGGGCTTTACCGGGATTAATTGTCGAAGCAACAATTCTTTGAGATTTTGGAGTATTTGTTCGGGATTCCTGTGGCAAAAGGTGTCCAGCAGGTGTTCTTTGATATGGCCGAAGGCAGCGTTTGGGTTGGTTTGGTAACGGTACTTTCTTTCGTGTGTTTTGGCATCAATTTCAGGCTGACAATCTTGGACCAAAAGGGATTGCAGGTTTGACAACAAAATGGTGGCTTGAAACTTCTGTTGCACGACCGCGGCTTTTCTGGCAGCGAAAAGTTGCAGTTGCAGCACGTTTTTCTGGCGGTCAAAAATGGTCTCCCCCCCAACGCATGAAGTACAGGGCGGCAAAGCCCTCGGCCGGGTAGGTTTGCGCGTCATAAAGCGACGTGGCAAGGACTTCCACTTTGCCATTGGGTAGTGCCACGCGAACAAGCCGCACTTTGACCTTTTCGCCCACAGGCGTAGGCAAGCACTTCCTCGACCTCTATTTCGAGTGGATGCACAACCTCAAAAAAATATCCCTCGCTTTCATTCAAGCATTAGTGTTCAGCAAATCAAGAACATGAGCCAAGGGTCTTAATCATATCCTGCCTGTCCGAGATAGATATCCGTCTCAGTCCTCTTGCTCAATAAACTTCACTCCATACTCCTCTAGCTCGGCCATGACGGGTTCGTACACCTCTGGCATGGTCGGTATATTGACCCCAGTGGTAGAGATTTTGCCCAGCATGAGCAGTTTGACGAAGATACCGAGCGGTAGGCCCACCAGTTTCGACATGGCGGTGTCCGTGTTGTTTTCGCCCTTCATCACCAGCGTGGAGGTGAGTTTTCGCTTTTTTCGGTTCAATTCGTACTCAAAAACGTGCTGCATGATCACCATGTCCTGCTCGTCAGGCTGGAGTGCCCATTTTTCGAGCAGCAGGTTTTCGAGGATTAGTGAAGGCGTAGCGTTGTTCACTTTGATGCGCCGCTTGCTGAACAGTCCAAGCCACTCCAATTTTTGCATCACCTCGCTGTCCGGTTCCGTCTCCAGCATTTTGGCCATCCGGTCTTTCACCGAGCCAGTGTGCTGGCTGATGCCGAGGAAGGCCTCCATCAAGTCGTGATAAGTCAGTTGATCACTGTCGACAATGGGGAAAGTCGCGTCGGTGAGGCCGATGCGCACCAGCGCGTTCCAAGCGTCGCAGAAGCCCCGGTGCCGGATGGTGCCGCGAAACAGCGTGCGGATGTCCTGCAAACCATACGCCTCGCGGTACAGCAGCGAGTCGCGGTTGGCGTACACTTCCCAGTCGCCCATGTCCGGAATGTCTACCAATCGGTACTGGCGAAACAGGCGGCGGTACGGGATGTACTTCAATTTGCCTTCATCTAAAAACTGAGCAGTACCCTGCCCGGCCAGCACCACGTTGCGGGGGTTCCAACTGAACTTGTAGTGCCAGGGGTTGTCGTCGCTCTCTGGGGCCACCAAGCCGCCCGTGTAGGAGTAAAAAGCCGTGATTTTGCCACCTTTGGCCTTGATCTGGTGGATGCGCTGCATGGCGCTCATGTGGTCGATGCCGGGGTCGAGGCCCAGTTCGTTCATAAAAACGAGCGCGCGCTGGCGGGCTTCGTCGCCGAGGCGGAACACCTGCTTGCTGACGTAACTGGCCGTCACCATGTGCTTGCCCAGCACAATGCAATCCTGCGCCACTTCGAGGTGCATTTGTGGGGGCAGCAGCGACACCACCACGTCGTGGCGGCTGATCACATCGCGGCGGTCGTTGGGCTTGGAGGCATCCAGCCAAGTAGCACGCCCATGTGGATGACCGCCGATTTTGCGCTGCGCCGCTTCGAGATCAGCATCACCGACCGTAACAAAGAAGTTGTGCTGCCGAGCCTGCTCGAGAATATAATTGATGAGTGCCGTAGAAGAACGCCCAGCACCTATGATGAGAAGATTTTGCATCATTGTTGAAACTTTTTAGATGGTTTGTTCGGGGGTGAAGGTAAGGCGAGAGCAGAGAGAACGCAGAACACATGAAAGCAACTTTCGAAAAGTTGCCCAAACTTGACGGTCAAAGCACGCCACGCCGCTACCCAGTTTACTTAAAAATGCAATCTACCTGACATTTAGGGATGAATTTTAGGGATAAAACCAGTTAAAATTAATTTTTAATTTTTCACGAAAACAGAAATTTTAATACTAAAAACTAAAAACTAAAAAATTGTTTTTCAGCAAATTACGACCATTTTTTAAAATAATACCTACAATTAAATTTTTCACAAGCCCCTAAAATTGTCATTGGCAGGGCAAATACGCTGCCGCACCTTTGTTACATCAGAAGCACAGATACAGTCGCTCAAATGAGAGCGGCAGGGTGTTTTGGATATGTTCATGGGATTTCAACATTTCG
>JAYSUY010000420.1:0-1796 GCA_043718855.1 Saprospiraceae bacterium
CCAACGGGAGGGGAGGCAAGACGCACACCACGCCTTATCACAGGTCTCGGTGTTTGTCGTGTCCCCACTCCACCAACGGGAGGGGAGGCAAGACGCACACCACGCCTTATCACAGGTCTCTGTGTTTGTCGTGTCCCCCCTCCCGTTGGGGGAGGGGTCGGGGGTGGGGTTGCTAATATTCAAGTAATTCCCGCACCGCCGACCTGGCCCGCGAGAGTTGGCTCTTGCTGGTGCCGACGGCGATGCCGAGCATTTCGGCGATTTCTTCATGGCGGTAGCCCTCCACATCGTGCAGGGTCAGCACCGCCCGGAAGCCCGGCGGCAGGGCCGCGAAGGCTTCCTCCAAGTCTACTTTTTCGGGAAAAAAACTGGGCGGCGCAGTCTGGAACATGGCGGCTTCGAGCGGTTCAAATTTTTGACTTTCAGCAAGTTGACTGCGCCAATGCTCCCTTGTCCGCATCACCACAAACCCCAACAGCCAAGTGCGCAGGCTCGACTCCCAGCGGAACTGCGGCAGCCGCTCCACCGCCCGCAGCCAGGCATCCTGCATCACATCCTCTGAGGCCACGCGGTTGCCGCCCGTGAGCCGCATCGCCAACCGCCAAAGCGCGTCCGTGTGCCGCAGGTACAGGAGGCGGAACAAGGTTTCGTCGCGCGTCAGCAAGAAGGATTGGACGAGGGCTTGGTCGGCCCAGCGGCTAAGTTGGTTCATATGCAAGTGAGTGGCAGCAGAGCGGCAAAAGGTTGCACGGGGCTAAAAAATATGAGCCGTCCCGAATTTTTCGACGCTGGACTTGACCTCGGAGGAGTCGCACATTGGGCATTCCCCAAATAACTAAAACCCCGCCGAGTTGTTCGGCACACACATTTGGCCGCTCCCCACGCTGGCACAAGGTTTTAGGCTTTTCAAAAAAACATCGCTTTGACCTACCGTACACGTGTTCCCCAGTTGACCCCTCCCCGCCGCCGCGCCCTGAAAATCGTGGGCAGTGTGCTGGCCCTTTTCTTCGCCGCGCTGTTCCTCACCATCTATTTTTACTTCAACCCTTTTGTACGCGAGAAACTCGTCAACGCCGTGTCGGAAGGCAGCGGGGGGCTGTATGTTTTGGAAATCGGCAAGGTGTACTGCAACCCGATCACCGGCTACGCCCGATTGCAACAGGTGCGGCTGCGCACCGACTCGGTGCTGCTCCACCAACTCCGCCAAGCGCAGCCCGGCAAATCCGTGTCGCAGATTGACCTGACGATGGACAACTTCTACATCCGGGGCGCACGGCTCTACGATTCGTATTCCACCAAAGACCTAAACTTGGGGCGGTGGATGGCGGTCAGCCCGCAATTGCGCTGGCAAACTTTCCGCGACAGTGCGCTGCAAGTACCGCCAGAAGCCGACTCCCTTCAACTGTCGTTTTTGGAGCGATTGCCCAGCCTGCTTTCGCCCTACGCCAACAGCCTCCACCTGACACGGCTGACCTTGGTGAACGCCAGCATTTTTCAAGAAGCCAACGCCGCTGGGAAAACAGTGCGGCAGCAAGCCGACAGCATAGAATTGGTGCTGGAAGACATTTACCTCTCTGAAAAAAAGCCGCGCGGCAGCGACCGGGCGCTCTACACCGATGATGTACGCCTGCAATTCAAGAACTACACTTTTGGGTCTTCCGCTACGCCCTACGCCGTTGCGGTGGGGGCGGGCGAGGTATCGAGCGCGGCCCGGAGCATGGTGCTGAGCGGCCTCTCCGTCGCGCCGGTCATCAGCGACGATGCCTTCACAGGGCGGCAAAAGTGGCGCAAGGCGC
>JAYSUY010000043.1:0-6684 GCA_043718855.1 Saprospiraceae bacterium
CGAGAAGCGCAGCGTGTTGTCGAGCGGGTTGCGCTGGTTGGTAGTCGGCACGAGGTAGGAGAAGTTGAGGCCGAAGATGTTGTACTTCACGCCCAAGCCTACGCTGAAATACTTGCGGTTGCCCTTCGAGTAGTGCTCGTAGAAGTAGCCCATGCGCACAGAGAATTGGTCGTCGTACCAGTATTCGGCACCGAGGCCGGTGGTGATCTCCTTCAACTCTTCCTTGAAGCCGCCTGGCGCGTCGCCAAACGATTTGAAAATACCGCGCACCGGAGAGTACTCGCGGTAGTCGGAAATCTTGTTGCCATCCTCATCTGCGATGGTCGGGGTGGGCACCAGCAATTTGTTGAAATCGGAGGTGAATGTCAGCGTGTTGTACTCATCGAGGTTGAATTTCCAAGCCAAGCCCAAGCCCAAGTTGGTGGGGATGAAGTCGCGGTTGGTGGAACTCGTGTAGGTCACTTTGTTGCCTAAATTGCTGAGTGCCAAGCCAACTGTAAGATCACTTTTGTTTTTCGTGAACTTGATGGGGGCCTTGTAGGTCAGCGAAAGATCGGCAGCACCTGCAGTACCTGGCTTGATTTCGTTGCCACCCACCACCTGCCCAGAAGCGAGGTTGGAGTAGACAAACTTGGCCGCCACTGCCGCCGAAAAGCGGTCGGTCAACTTACGGGCGTAGGCACCTGCCACTTCAAACTCGTTTGGTCGGCCCTGCCCCAGTGACTGGCCCTGATCGTCGGTGAACTCAATGCTGCCCAGCGAAAAGTAGCGCAGACTCAGGCCAGCGGTCTGAAACTCGTCAATTTTTTTGTAGCCAGCGAGGTAGGCCAAGTACACATCCTGTAGGCCGAGGTTGCGCATCCAGGGCGTGTAAGTCGCGGCGATGGAAACATTTTTTGTAGCAAAAGCCAGTTTCGAGGGGTTGTAGTGCATCCCATTGGGATCAGCGCTGGTAGCGATGCCCACGTCGCCCATGCCGCCGCCGCGTGCGTCGGGGATGATGCGCAGGAACGGCACTGCCGAAGTGACCGCATTCGCACAGCGCTCGCCCGTAACCCGGTTGAACCCGTCAACGCATAAATCTATTTCAGCTTGTGCCGAGAGTATCGTGGCCGTGCACATCGAGATCATCATCAAAATTGGCCAGGCAAGTTGTTTTTTCATGTGTGTCAAAAAATTACAGTTGAATCGAAAAGTGTGTTGGTGTAGTGGTTCGATTTGTTCAAACCATCGGGGCATTTTTGTGGGGCAAAGGTTTGTCGCAAATGGCGGAAGTTGGGTTGCCTGTGGGGGGAAATTTAGCAACCCCACCTAGGCACCTCCCCAACGGGGCAGGGTCGATTGGTTCTTTATTTGGAAGCGGCAGGGCCGCGAGATATTTGTAGAAACCCGAGATTTTTAGTCCAAAAGGTGCAGCGCACCGTCATGTTATCGGGTTACGGTGCGCTGCACCTCGCTCGTAGAGGCTTAAAAACGGCTACAAATATTTCGGTGCGCTGCACCTTTTTCAGAACCAATCGACCCTGCCCCAACGGAGAGGGGAGGCGTGACAGCACGTCACGGCGTATGTTGCTTCTCCCCTCTCCGCCGAGGCGGAAGGGGTCGGGGGTACCCTCACTTCAAAATCACCAACTTCTCAAACTCACTCTCTGTCGTCACCTGCTCCCCGTTCGTGTCGGTGCCGCGCACCTTCACCCGGTACAGGTACACCCCGCGAGCCAGCCGGTCGTCGTACTCATCCAGACCGTTCCAGTGGATATCGGCCACCCGGTAGCCCTCATCAGCGGCGGTGTGGAGGATGGTTTTTACCAATTTGCCCGACACCGTGAAAATACTCACCTGTACATCCAGCACCTGACCGGCGAGGTTGTGCTCAAACTGAAAATTGGTGCTGGTGGTGAACGGGTTGGGATAATTCAGCACATGCTCCAGCGCGGCTTTGCCGTCTTCGGCCACGATAAACTCCGTGTAGCCCTCGCCCGTGTTGTTGGCGATGTCCCAACCTTTCACCTTCAATGTGTGCTTGCCCGGCGTGAGGTTGCGGAGCGGGTAGAGCGCTTGGCCGCGCCGAGAGTCGTCCTGTGCGCTGGTGTAAAATTCATTTAAAATAATGGTTTCCAGCACGTTGCCGTCCAGTACCGCTGTCAGGTCGTGGCCGATGCTCGTGCCGCTGATGTTCATGCCATAGTCGTCCGTGCATTTCACCAGCACCTTCGGGTCGTTGTCCGTGATACCACCCAGCACGAAAGCATCGGTGTTCAAGAAGGGCTGCACCAACGGTGGCGTGTCGTCTTTCACCAACTGTGCATTGCCGCCCACCACGATGTTCTCGTCTGCGCCAGCGGCATCGGTTGGGGTACCGTCTTCGGCGTAGTAGCTGATTTTGCCAAAGCCGTAAGCGTAGTTGATGTCCTTCGGCACCACAAACTTGAACTTGAATGTTCCGTTTTTCACCGTCGCCACGCCCTTAAAAATCACGTTGCGCTGCACCGAAAAAGCCTTCACGATGCTGCTGGGGTCTTGCCCCAGGGTTTGCAGGTTTTGGGCTTTATCAAAAATCGTGATGAACGCCCGCCCGTTGAACGTCGGCACCAAATTACCCGCATCGTCAATCACCCGCGCCACCATGTTCACCGACGACAATGCCCGCAGCGTATCGGGCTGCCCTGCAGCGACGGCTTTGCCGTTCACACTATCGGTGGCCACGCCGTACTCCGGCATGGCGAGGTACATCGCCGGGTCGCCCAGCAGCGTGAAGCGGCGGGCGTTGTTGTCGCCACTGCCCGATCCGAGGCTGTTTTTCGCCATCCTCAAGGTGCTCCCGATGGGGCTGTAACGTCCAGCAGTTTTCCGGTAAATAAAACTCTGCACCGCGTTGGTCAGGTAGTTGTTGTCGATGATGTACACCGCCCGTACAGTGGTGAACAGCCCGATGGCACCCGCCCGCGCCCGCAGCAGCGCCTGCTCACCGCCCGTGAGGTTAGAGTAATCGTCGTAGCCGCCGAAGGAGCAAGTGGCCGTCACTAAGAGTGGGTAGCGGTCGGGGTTTTCCCAACTGGCGATGTCGTTGGTGGTCAGGATGCGCTCCTGCGCCCAGCCCCGCGGCCCACCATGCCCCACGTACTGCAACACTTGGGTGCCCCGGAATACAGCGGCGGTGATGGCCTGGTTCACATCGGGATAACGCGAGCCAGCAGAGGTCGCCACTTGTGTGTAGGCATCGAGGAAAATCTTGTCGGGATTGAGGAATTTCTGGCTCGACCTGACCGTGTTCGCCAAGCTCTCGGCTTGGTTGAGGTGGACGTTGTTCTCCTCGTCGTCGCCGACGTACACCGAGCGCAAGCGCCAGTCACCCAGCGTTTTAGGGTCTTTGTCGTAGGCCATAATCTTTTCAATCACCCCCTGCATCTCCGTCGCGTTGCGGGCCGGTATGCGGCCCACCGCGATGTCGAGCGCACCGAGATTGATGTTGCCCCCCTCCTCATCACTCAGCAGCGCGTAGAAGTCGTCGGTCGGGTAAGCCGTGACTGGATACAGCGATTCGTGGGTTTCGAAAACCGGGATAAAATCCTTGTTGTCTGCACTGGCCGTGTTGTTTTTGGGATCGAACGAGCCATCGCCCAGCAGCAGCATATACTCGAACTTCGTGGGGCTGCGCTCGAACAGCATCTTGGCAAAATCGCGCAGCGCACCGGGGTCTTTGGCCCCAGAGCCAAACTCGTTGAAAATCTGCTCCACGTTCACCATCTCCACATCAAGGCCGCTGAATGTGCGGCGATGCTCGGCCAACAGCTTGGCCTGCGCCTCCATTTCGGGGTGGTAAATGATGACCATCTGCTTATTCTCCAAGCCGTGCAAGTTCTGGTTGGCGAGTTTGCCCACCACCTGTTCGGGCTTTCCAAACGTGGCGTTGTTGAAAAAAGCGACATAGTTGCGCAGCGTGTTTTTGGTGGCTGCGCCAAATTCCAACGTGCTGCCGGTCACTGTTTTCTGCTGGCGAAGCGGCTTGTGCGGCTCCGTGATGTCCCACAGGTTTAGGTCACTGTCGGCTCCCGAAAGGCGAAACTTGACAGCATCCTGCGCCAGCGTTTTCGCGTCGCGGAACTCCATCAACTGGCCCGCCATCGTCAGGCGGCGGCGCACGTTCACCTCGATGTAGTCGAGCCAGCCCTCGCTCTGCTCGCTCACCGCCGGGTACTCCACCTTCACGGAGAATTTGTCAGCGGCCGGCTTCACATTGCCCTGAAACACCGCGATGGAAGCGTAGGTGTTCTCCGGTTCGCCCACATCCACCCCGCCCAGTGTGCGGGTCAGCAAGAGGCCGTCGGAACTGAGTTTCACACTCTGGTTCACCCCGCTTCGGCCCGCGAACTCGGCCCGCAGCCGCGCCGTGCTGCCCGTCACGATGTTGGCCATCTCGAACGAGTAGTCGCGCGAGCGGGTCTGGTTGAAATAGTCGCCAAACCACCGCTTGCCGGAGCCTTGCGTGGAGATGTAAAAGTCCAGCAGGTTGGTTTTTTCGTCCTCGATGCGGCGCACGTCGTCAAACTCTTCGGTGGTCGCAGTGGTCGCGGCCACGTCCGGTTGCTCGCCCATACGCAGCCCGTTGCCGTCGCCAATTTTGATAAAATACCAGGCGTGGCGGTCGTACAGATTCTTCCGCACCGTCAGTTCGGGGTCGTTGTTGGAAGCCTTGTATATCCAGGGGTCTGGGCCGACAGCGTAGAACAGCACGAAGTCACCTGCGTCAAATTTGCCGTCGCTTTCACCCGAAATGAAGATCGCGTTTTCCAGCAAATCATCGGGTCGTGGGTCGCCAGCGCGTTCGGGCACCATCTTACCGCCGTTGCCAAACAGCCGGATGCTGCGCGGGTCCACATTGTCCAAATTGCTGATACCCAACTTGTTTTTCAAAAAATCGTAGTCGAGTTTGTACACCGTGCTTTGGCTTACGCCAAATTTGAACACCGTACCAGCACTCAGCGCAGAGGTGTAGGTAAAGGGCCCGCCGCCGCGCTTGCTCACCCCCGTAGGCAGGGGCGCGGGCAGCACTCGCACCCGCAGCGTGAAGGCGGTGGCCCGCTCGTAGCCGCTGCCCACACGGCGCACCGGGACGAACGTGACCCAGCCGCGCCACTGCTTGCGCTCCTGCACGACTTGGGTTTCTACAGTCAAATCCGCGCCCAGCCGCACGTCCTCCGGGACGGCTTTTTTGGCAAATGCCTCCCACGACACGGCCACCACATCCACCTCCACACGGCTGCGGTCGGCGAGGTCGAATCGCTCCGCGAACAGCGGCAGCGTGGGCGCATCGGCTCCGAAGGTGCAGCCCTCGAAAGTCCAGCGTTCGAGCGTACGACCGCTCGACAAGGTCGCTTCGACGGGCGCAGCGGCCCAGTTGAGTGTGCGCTGGATGGTGAACTCGGTGCTTTGTCCACGCAGCCCGGCGGCGGTGCAGAGCAGGAGAAGGAGCGGAAGGAGGCGTAGTTTTATCATGTCTTTAGCAAAAAATTTGTCTGGCCCAAAGGCGCACCCCCCCGAAGGCAGGTTGCCCACCGGGAACAAAATTACTGCGCTTTGGATGTGAGAGGTGTCGGTTGTGCTAATTGGCGACAGGTTTGGCTGTTAACGAGCCACAGTTGCAGACCCCGGTTTTCTACCTTTCGCACAATTTTCAAACCTGACTTTGTTTATGAAACACGTCCCGTTCCTCTGCTGCCTCCTTTTTTTGACCACAGCCCTGCAAGCGCAGCCCGTCGAGTTCGCCCCCATCGGCGCACGGTGGCATTTTGCTTTTTACGCCCCGTGGACGGGCGAAAAAGGCGACTGCCAAGTCGACTGTGTGAAAGAAACGGTGGTGGGCGGGCGGCTCTGCAAGCAGATAAAATTCTTGGTGAACGGAGATTTTTTCGGCAACCGGTTCATCTTTCAGCGGGGCGACTCGATTTTTCAGCACAACTTTGGGAGCAGCCCCAGGTTTTTGTTCCGCAACAACTACCAAGTCGGCGAAGTGACCCGCACAGGGATGAGCGCATCGTATCAGTGGAAAGTGACCGGCATTGACACCCTCGTGTTCAACCACAACCAGCCGGTGCGCCGCTTCCACCTACAACGAACAGACATCGCCTTCGAGACGGCCGTGATTTATGATCGCTTTGGCCCGCAACTGGGCTTTTTCGACGATTGGTGCGGGGGGCCGTGTGACTACAACTACTACGGGATTTGTAGTTACCAAGACTTGGGCTTTGCGCAGGCGAACGTTCCGAACGGCGATTGCAGCTACTTGGTGGCTGCGAAGGAGCCAAGTGCTCAGCCGCTTGCTTTGTCCCCCAACCCTACCAACGGCAGCGTTCGCTTGTCCCTGTCTGCCCAAGTGAGCGGCACCGTTCATCTCCGGGTATTTGATTTGACCGGGCAACAGGTGCTACAATTGGAAGCACTGCCTTCGCCAGAGGGCATCACCGTAGATATTCGCCAACTGCCTGGTGGGGTTTACCTGTTCAAGGCACAAAGCAACTTGGGCATTTATCAGCAAAGGCTGGTCAAGCACTGACACAAGACGATTGGCATTCGAGCGTTTGCCCACCACTGGCGGGGTCAGCGCGGCTGCGTACCTTCGCCGCTTCGTTTTATCGCTCAAATGGACAACCCCACCCCCGGACCCATCTCCGCCCAGGCGGAAGG